>JBEBIK010000287.1:0-3249 GCA_040080445.1 Pseudobdellovibrio sp. | reverse complement strand
GGGTGTTACCACTCGCAGTGTCGTGGCTTTTTTCATTTTCGGCATGATCGTGCTGGTTTTCGTACTATCGGACATGTCTGGTCGCCAAACAGGAAGCATGAGTATGGGCTCTGCTGCTCAAGTTAATGGCGAGTTGATTTCGTTAAAAGACTTTCAAGACGAAGAAAATAGATTAGCTCAGTACTATACTCAATTATTCGGAGGTCAGTTCGACTCTGAAATGCAAAGATCAATGTTGCGTGGTGAGGTGATGAACTCACTTGTGACCAAATCTGTAGCATCACAAGCTGCGGAAAAAGAGGGCATTTATGCCACTGACGCCGAAATCAGACATATGATCCTTGTTGAACTGCCGTATTTTAAGAAAGACGGTGTGTTTCAGGCTGATTCTTACAAAAATATTTTGTTAGCTAACAAACTCACTCCGGGTCAGTTTGAAGGAAAGTTGCGCCAAGATATTAAAAATCAAAGATCACGTCAATTATTTGAATCTTCTTTGTCGATGACTGAATTGCAAAAAGATATCGAAAAACAATTGAGATCATCTAAATTAAATTTAGAATTTATTGGATTAAGTGCTATTGAATTTGCTAAAGCCAACCCAATTTCTAATGATGAAATTACAATAGCTTTAGCTAATGATGATTTTAAAAAGAAAGTTGAAGCCGACTTTAAAGCTAACGAAGCTCGTTACAGCACGCCAGCGCAAGTTAAAGCTTCTCACATTTTAATTAAAGCGGATGCAGCTAACGATGCAGCGGCTCGTGCTAAGGCTGAGGCTACATTAAATAGATTATCTAAAGAGGATTTTGGTAAAGTAGCTTCACAAGTGAGTGATGATCCAGGTTCTAAAGCTAAAAACGGAGAATTAGGTTTCTTCTCTAAAGGTCAAATGGTTAAAGAATTTGACGAAGCGGCTTTTTCATTACCAGTAGGTAAAGTTTCAGGTCTCGTTAAGACTTCATTTGGTTACCACATTATTAAAGTAACTGACAAAAAAGAAGCTAACAAAGCTGGCTTTGATTCAGCTAAAAACGATATCGCAAGAAAAATGCTTTCTGATGATAAGTACTTAGCTTTCGTTAAAGCTATTGAAACTGATTTATCTGCAGGTAAATCGGAGCAAGTAGTAGCCTCGTTAGCTGCCGCTAAATTAACTTGGAAAGAAACAGGATACTTCGACATCGCTGCAGAAGTGGCGCCAGTTATGAATTCAGCTCAGGCTATTAAAATTGGTTTAGAACTGAACAAAGCTCAGCCCGTAGCTAAAAAATTAGTTCGTGAGGGTGATGTTCAATTTTTAGTTAAATTAAAAGATATCAAAACAGATTCTGGAGACTTAAAAACAGCAGACCGAGAAATGCTTGAAAGACAAAAATCAATGGGAGCTTATCAAGCTTGGGTTGATTCATTCAAAAAGACTGCAAAAATCGAAACAAATGCGAGCTTAACAAACCCGCAAGCCCAGTAAAGTTTAAGTCTACTTTTTAATTAAGTGTTCTGCTCTAAAGGCCTCCGGAAGGAGGTCTTTGAATTTAAAGCTCTTCTCAATATTTTGTAGATTCACAAGGGTAACTAAGGTTTCCGGAGTGGCAAACTCAGCTAAAACCTGACGGCAAAATCCACATGGTGGCCAAGGCTCAGTTTCGTTACTGGCCACAAAAACTTCAGTCACTTTGATATCACTTTTGTTTTCGCTAAAGGCTTTCCATATGGCCACACGTTCAGCGCAGACTGTACCGCCGTAAGAGGCATTTTCAATATTGCAACCCGAGTAAGTTTTTCCGTTAGAGAGTAGAATGCTCGCACCAATTTTTTTATTTGAGTAAGGGGAGTGAGAAAACTCCATTGAGGCAATTGCCATTTCTTTTAATTTACTTTTTAAAGAACTCATAACCATTCTCCTTTAAACAATTTGAAAGCCATATCAGCGGTAAGCCTTGAATCGCACTAAAATCGTCGCAGTCGATAGACTCAAACAAAGTAATGCCGTGCTCTTCAATTTTGTAAGAGCCGCAGGTATCAATAGGATTATCCATTGAAACATAATTTTTTATTTCGTTTTCACTTAATTTTTTCATTTTAAGTGTAGTGATATTATTTTGGTGTAAAACTTTGCCTTTAATAAACAGGCTCACAGCTGTTATCAGTTGGTGCTTCTGATTATTTAAAAGCTGCAGTTGGGAAATCGCATTTTGTGTTGTATGGGGCTTACCCAAGATTTGACCATCAAACGATACGAGTTGGTCGCCTGAAATAATAACGGCCGAATCATCATTAAGCTGCTTATAGACAGCTTTACATTTGGCTTTAGAGAGAGATTCAGCAATTTGAGTTGGTAAATGTTTTTTAGCGAGTAAGTCTTTTTTTAAGGCCTCTTCATCGATTTCAGGCTTGATGCATTCAAAAGTTAAACCCAGCTTAGAGAGTAGTTGTTTGCGGTAAATCGAAGTGCTGGCCAGTATTAAACTCATACGTCTGAAAGCTTCTTCATTTTGGTGTAGATTTCTTTAACATTTTTTTCGGCAATAAATTTTTTGTATTCTTTTTCAAAATCGACTGGAGTGTAGAGTAAAAAGATACGATTACTAATGAGTCGCTTTTTTTGATCTCCGCTCAGAGCTTTATTGGCTTGAGTATAAAGCAAATATTTTTTGTTTTCAGGTAAATGTAAATGAAGACTAAAATTAAGTTCCTCATCAGAGGGGATTTCTTCGGTCGGTAATTGAATTAGGTTTTTTTCATCGTTAAGTTCTAATGTCATCTTGTTTGGATCTATCGGAAAAAAGAAAACATTAAGACTGTAATCTTTGATTTTAACTTGTTCGTGATAATCAGCTTTAGGGCCCAAGTGGTCTATAAAATCTTGATCTACAAATTTAAATTCAAAAAAATCGTATTCATCAATTTCTTGAAGATTATTAAATTGGAGTTTAATCCATTTGGTAAAAATCATATCGATCGAAGAAAAGTCTAACTGAGTGTTGCTGGCAATAACTAAATAACCACACCAATTGTCGCTATAAACCGACATGCAATAGGCTTTAAGTAACGCCTGAACACGTTGGGGTTGAGTATGAGATTTAGGTTTGTCTTCTATCACGAGGCCTAAAGAATCGTTAGTTGCGACGTCTTTTTGAGTGATGTTGCCGAGGTTGCTGTGTTCACCATTGTTTTTTTGAATGGCCATGCCAAGCGAAGTGCCCATGCCAGTACCTTTTTGAATAACAGTTCCAAGCCCTTCAGGAT
>JBEBIK010000018.1:0-13897 GCA_040080445.1 Pseudobdellovibrio sp. | reverse complement strand
GATTTTTATTAAAAATTAATTCTTTTTCGAAGTCGGAGCTGCATTACTTGTTAATGATAAATCTTTACCAGTTTCAAGAGTTATTAAATCAACTAATACATCCGATGCTTCTTGAATATCTGCACGCTTTAAGTACTCTTTGTCTTTTTCGTCTTTGGCAGCGTAACGAGCTTTTTTAACTTTTTTCTCTTTTTCGCCTTTTTCCTTTAAAACTTCAGAAACTTTAATAGTTTTGCCAAGTTTTTTAGTTTTTTCTAACTCATCAGTGATTTTTTTAAACTCTTCATTTTTAGAAACACGCTGCTGAGATCTAGTTTTTATTTTACCAATCCACTCAGATTTAATTGGCTGCCAGTTGCCACTACCTTTTTCAACAAAGGCCTCTTTCGATACGAAAGATGCTATCTTTTTAGGAGGTAACGAATAATCCATACTCTTCTCACCGATATCATCCACATTGTACGGACTCGGAATTAAAACATCCGACTCTACTCCTCTGTGTTGAGTTGAAAAACCACCTGGAGTAAAGAACATACCTATAGTTACTTTCAACGCACCTAGCTCGCCTGGCACTGCAATAACTGTTTGAATGCTACCTTTTCCATAAGTGTGATCTGAACCAACAATAATAGCGCGGTTATAGTCTTTCATAGCGCCTGATAAAATCTCAGATGCAGAAGCACTAATTCTTGAAGTTAAAATAACTAGTGGCCCTTCCCAATCAACTTTTTCATCGATGTCGGCCAATGAGTTCTCGCTGCCCTCACGACGTGAAGATTGTTTTACTATATTTCCCGTTTTAATGAATAATCCACCAATTTTAACAGCGTCTTCTAAAGAACCGCCGCCGTTACTTGATAAATCTACAACTAAACCATCTACGTTTTTGGCTTTGGCTTCAGCTACTACTCTTTTCATATCAGCTGCAGAAGATCTGCCGCCGCGTTTTGAATCAGCGTAAAACGAAGGAAAGTTAATAATGCCGATTTTCTTTTTAACACCATTTACGTCTTTATCTTGGTAGTAAATAGATACGGCGTTATCTTCTAAGTTAACTTTTTCACGAGTTAATTCGATATCGAACTTTTTGTTGCTTCCAGCTTCTTTTCTTAAAATCGTTAATTTGACTTTAGTGCCTTTAGGTCCACGAATCATTTTCACAACATCTTTAAGGTCCATGTCGATTACGTTTTCCATTTTTCCGTCTTTTTTACTAACAGCAACGATTTTATCTTGAGGCTCTACTAAACTTGATTTTGCAGCAGCACCACCAGCAACAAGAGCTTCAACAACTGTAAAACCATCCTCTTGCGATAATGTAGCGCCAATACCTTCAAGCGATAAACTCATATCGATTGTAAAGTCATCGTAATACTCTTTAGAGAAAAAGCTTGAATGTGGATCTAAAGCTAATGCAAAAGAATTTAAGTAATTAGCCACTAAAGTTTCTGGCTTAGTTTCTTTAATTCTTTTAAAATTTCTTTCATAGTTCTTAACTACTCTTTTTTTAGCTTCATCTAACTTAATATCTGTCGCCAGGTAATTAGCAATTTGAAATTGTAAGTATTTCTTAATAAACTCATTTGTCTCTTCAGAAGTTTTACCAAATTCTTTATGATCTGGATCATAAACAAATTCTGTTTCTTTATTAAATTTAAAATCTTTACCTAAAAGTTTTTTAACGTATTCAGTTCTCTCTTCAACACGTTTAACTAATAAACTTTGAATTTCAGTTAAGAACTTACAATCTGTTTTTCCTACGTCGTCAAAAAGGTTTTTCATCATACCTTTAACTTTAACTACATCTGAATCTAATAAATAAATTTTTGCGCTGTCTTGGCGCTTTATGTATTGCTCAATAACTCGAGTTTGCAACACAGAATCTTTTTGCTTAGTAACTAAATGGTTTTGCAAAAAACCAGTCTGAATCGGATCCACCCAATTGCAATCCAGAGATTTTGTAAACTCCATTTTTTGTGCAAATGAAATTGAAGAAATTAGCATTAACAAAGCGAAAATTTTTGTACTCATGTTGCTTCCTTTTTAAAGACGTACTAACGATTATATAAATGAGTTTCGGTAATTGGTAATGTCTTCTTGAATAACAGAGGTAGTTAAGTCTTACGTCTTGTTGGATTAAACAAATCCAATTGCGAAGCGCCGTCGTGCACTAGATGAGAACGCATACCTTGCTGAGTGATCTCGTGTTTAATAAAATCCCCACCATGTGTCTCAATCATAAAGAACGACATCTCAGGGTATACTGACTTTAGTCTGGTCATCTCTTCAACAATTAATTGTATATTTTTAGGGTCATCATCACTCATTCCAAAACGGTGATGTGGGCTATGCCCATAAATGTCGATAGCTTTTTCAACCGAAGCACGAATGGCTCTTTGTTTTAATTCTGCAATTGAAATTTTATAATCAGGGTCGCCCAAATGCTCACGTACTTTTTTATTACTAACTGCATATATACTTAAATAATTCGGTTCTGCAGGCAAATGACCTGTTCTAATAAATTCGCGTACACCCTCTTGAATTGTTCCAGCCGTGTGTCCACGCGCTGTAATTACCGATACTGGTCTTTGATTAAATGTTGCATGGTAGAAACAGTGCCACGAAGGCCCTTTCCACTGCAAATCTGGAAGCCTTAAAGCGTGCTGCACATCTTGTACGAAAAGTTGTTGTTTACCGCTTAGTTTTTCTAGTTCGTTAATATCTAAATCGCGAAAATTACGAAAAGAACCAGTTATGTCATCATAGCGAATTTCATAGTCGTGATAGGGAGCCGCTTTGCCAATTGTGGCATGATGTAAGGCCCACTCAGAACTCGATAATAACAATTCGTCGCCAGTTTGTTTATGAAATAAAACTAATGAAGTCGTTAAAAAAGCAATGTTGTCATCAAAATCAAAAAAATAAAAACTACGACCGCCGCGGTGATAATTGCGGTCAGGCTCTTTAAGTCTGGTTTCACCCAGCTCCAACTGCCCTGTAATGTTGTTTTTATTATTTGAGTCCGTCATTATTTTTTAGATTTTTTAATTACGACTTTCTTTACTGCAACGTCAACTTCAGTTTTTTTAGCTGCAGAAGCTTTTTTGGGTTTGGGTTTGGGTTTTGTTTTTGCTTTGGCTTTTTTAGGGCCGGCCGCTCCAAGTTTTTCATTTACCATAGCAAAAGCCGCTTCAGGAGTTAACTGCTCTATAGTCGTTCCTTCAGGAAGACCAATGTTGGCTTTACCTGCTTTTAAATAAGGGCCGTAAGGGCCATTAAATAAACTCACAGTCACATCATGGTTAGGATGCTGACCGAATTCTTTAATCGCCGCAGCTTTACCACGACCTTTTTTAGGCAGCGCTAATAAATCTAAAGATTTTTTTAGATCCATTGTAAAAACAGTTTCTGTTTTCGGAACTGAACGATAATCACCATCATGCAAAATGAAGGGACCAAATCTTCCAATACCCACTTTTACATCTTTTTGAGTATCAGGATGAACACCTAAGGTTTTAGGCATAGATAAAATTTCAAGAGCCATTTTAAAATCCACAGCCGCTGGCTCAACACCTGGAGGTAAAGAGCCACGCTTAATTTTCTCATCGTCGCTTTCACCTAATTGCACATAAGGCCCGTAGCGACCATTCAGAACATAAATTTTCTTACCCGTTTCTGGGTCAGCACCTAAAGAGTCGGCACCTTTTATTTTTTGATCAATTAATTTTTCAACATGCACTGATGTGATATCCGCAGGAGCTTCAATTTCAGGAATTGATGCACTTACCGGCTCGCCATCTCGTTGTGATTTAACATAAGCACCGTAGCGGCCTACATGAAATTCGTACTGATCTAAGCCTTCAAGTTTAATTGATCTCGCCTCAGTTGGGTCAATCTTGTCTTGTTGGGCTTCAACAGTGGCTCTCAGGCCTTTTGCTCCGTGATAAACACTTTGTAAATAGCTTTCCCAATTCAATTCGCCATCGGCAATATTATCGAGAGATAGCTCCATGCCTGATGTAAAACCTAAATCTACATACTGAGTTAAATGCTGCGATAAAAGTTTAGATACCACCATAGCCGTAAATGTTGGAATAAGCGCGCTTCCGGCTTTTCTAACATAACCACGGTCGATAATAGTTCCAATAACACTGGCGTAAGTTGATGGACGCCCGATGCCTTCTTTTTCCATTGTCTGTACCAACGAAGCCTCTGTAAAGCGAGCTGGTGGTTTGGTTTCATGAGAAGTTGGATCCAATTTATTTAACTTAAGTGAATCCGCTATTTTTAATTGTGGAAGTTTAACATCACGAGACTCAAGATCTGCATCCGGATCATCACTTCCTTCAACATAAGCTCTTAAAAATCCAGGAAATTCCATCGTAGTTCCCGAAGATGAAAACATTGCATCGCCTACACTGATTTTTGCACTGACTTGTTTTTGTCTGGCATCTGTCATCTGAGAAGCCATAGTACGCTTCCAAATTAAATCATAGAGTTTAAACTGTGGCCCAGTAAGACCTGTATCATCTGGATCTTGGAACGAAATACCTGCCGGACGAATCGCTTCATGCGCCTCTTGAGCACCTTTAGCTTTTTTGCCTTCGTAAGAACGTGGCGACGCCGGTAAATATTCTTTACCATATTTTTTTAAAATAGATTCACGAGCGGCATTAATCGCCTCACTCGATAAGTTAGTCGAATCTGTTCTCATGTAGGTAATAAAACCTTGTTCGTAAAGCTTCTGCGCGACTTGCATGGTCTCGCGTGAGCTCAAACCTAATTTTCTGTTCGATTCTTGCTGCAAAGTCGAAGTAATAAATGGGGCATAAGGTTTTCTATTAACAGGCTTCTCTTCTACTTCAGTTACAGCCCAATTTTTAGTTTTAACATCATTTAAAATATTTTTAGCAGCAACTTCATCTAAAACTGTTAAGTCTTTACCCGCCATCAACTGACCAGTTAAACCATCAAAATCTTTACCTGTGGCAATTTTTTTACCTTTGTAACTTGAAATTTTAGATTCAAAAGACTGTGAGTCTTTTTCAAGCTCAGCTAGAAGCCCAAAGTAGGCCGACTTTTTAAAGCGTATTCTTTCTTTTTCACGATCTACAACTAAACGCACGGCTACTGACTGAACTCGTCCAGCAGATAATCCAAATGCTACTTTTTTCCAAAGTAGCGGAGAAATAGTGTAGCCCACCAAACGGTCTAATACTCGACGAGCTTCTTGCGCGCGTACGAGGTTGTAATCTATTTCACGAGTTTCAGTTAAAGATTTCTGAATGGCTTCTTTAGTGATCTCGTGAAACACCATTCGCTTTGTAGGAACAGATGGTTTTAAAACTTCTAATAAATGCCAGCTGATACTCTCCCCTTCGCGGTCTTCATCGGTCGCGAGAAAGAGTTCGTCGGCTTCTAATAGTTTTTCTTTTAAATTTTTTATAACATTAAGTTTATCTTTAGGAATGCAATAGAGAGGCTCGAAGTGTTTATCAACATTTACACCAAGCTGTGCCCATTTTTCTTTTTTAACTTTTTCAGGGATATCTTTTGCCGATTGAGGCAAATCTCGGATGTGTCCCATACATGATTCAACGATATAATTGCTGCCTAAAAATTTACGGATTGTCTTGGCTTTAGTCGGTGATTCTACAATTACCAGCTTAATTCCTGATCCAGAATTTTCATTAGAACGAGATGATGCTTTCTTCACTATGTATATTCCTCTACACTACTAAAAAACACTGAATTTGCAGAAAGCACAATGAAAAATTTAACTGATTTCAATTCCAAGATCGAGTTCGTACTCACAGACATAGACGACACCCTTACGACTGAAGGCCAGTTGGGACCCGAAGCTTATGAGGCTCTCTGGAAGCTGCACAACGCAGGACTTAAAATCATTCCAATTACTGGCAGACCAGCTGGTTGGTGCGAGATGATTGCTCGTTTCTGGCCAGTTCAAGGTATTGTAGGAGAAAATGGTGGTTTTTACTTCAGATATGCTGCGAATTCGGGCGAAAATATTAAAAAAATGCAAAGGTGGTTTTTTTACGACGAAAAGACCATGGCCGATAATAAAATCAAACTATCTGCTATTGAAAAAGACGTTCTATCTCAAGTTAAGGGCTCTGCTATTGCCTCAGACCAATTTTGCCGCATGATGGATTTAGCAGTCGATTTTTGCGAAGATGTACCTGCTTTGCAGCCCCATGAAGTTCAAAAAATAGTTCAAATATTTGAAAAATATGGAGCTCAAGCCAAAGTGAGTTCTATTCATGTAAATGGATGGTTCGGAGATTACGATAAACTCACAACAACTTTTAAGTTTTTAAAAAATGAATTTAATCTGAGCGAGCAAGAAGCTTTAAGTAAATGTATTTTTGTTGGAGACTCTCCCAACGATGAACCAATGTTTGCCAAGTTTCCTCACTCATTCGGAGTAGCCAATATACGAAATTTTGAAACACAAATGAAGACTCTTCCTAACTACGTTGCAGCGTCTATAGGAGGCGATGGCTTTGCCGAAATCGCAGCCCGTATTTTAGCAACTCATAATTTATTGTAAAACTGACCTGTCAAAAATCTTAACATCTAGAAATTTAATCTTGTGTGCTCTATATTCACATTCATAGGGTGATTCAGAGCTATTGATCGCTGGAATAACCACAGCAACATGTGTGAACAAAGCTGCCATGGGTGAATTTTTGTTCGGACGTTTACACATCGAAACTTGCGATCAGTAGCTATTTTTTTCTAATTTTTACCTTCATACCAATCATATCAAATTGAGACACTTAAATGGCCCTTAGGTTGCTTAACTATTTATTAACTAACTTGTGAGGTTACAAATGAACTTTAAAACGCCTTTAAAACTATTATCAGCCGTAGCAGTGACTATAGGTTTTACACTTGCTCACGCGCAAACAGTCCTAAGCGTTTTTCCTAAGACTCTCCAGACAAAAGCCAAACAAGTTTCAGTCCACTTAAATGGCGAAAGTGGCTTTATGCGAAAATTAGATCTCGTCGACAGAGCCAAGGCCGGAACCACTATACAATTAGCATATTTTATTTTTGAAAATGACTATACAGCCGCTACCCTAGCTAAAAAATTAGTAGAAAAAGCAGATGCTGGAAATAAAGTTCAGATTTTAGTCGACTATTATATGTCAGATAATTACTTATCTTGGCTAGGCAATATGGCCTCTCATCCGAATATACAAATTAAAAGATTCAGACCCCCATCTCCACAGTTTTTATCCTTCTTAAAAAATGATCTACAAATGCCTGAGCCAGATAGCTTCATTAAAGCTTTAGTTAAAGCTGATCAAAATTTAATTCTAATGTCTCTCATGAGTTCACCAGTTCTAGCTAAACATGCTGGAGCCGTTCAATTATCCCTAAAAGATTCTAGCGAGCTATCGGCTGCCAGTATACCTTTACTCATTTCTCAATTTAAAGATTTAGAACCGAGTCTTGCAATCAAATTTAGATTTTTTATGATTGAATTTACCAAACGTATGCACCATAAACTATTAATTGCAGATACCGATAAAGGCACTGAGTTTCTAGTTGGTGGACGCAATATCAGCGACGAGTACCATATGTCGGTTGGTCATCAGTTTTTACAAGGACGGAGCTATCCGTTCTTCGATTCTGAAATATCAGCAGTAATCGATGCCAAAACATCAGTAGAACTTAAAAACAGTTTTGCAAAATTATGGTCAAGCTCAATCCTCAATGAAAATCTTGATGGATTACAATCAGCAGACGAAACCTCAAAAATGAACAACAACGCCGAAAAATTTAATGCGGGGCTTGAATCATACAAAAAAATGGCTGAAAAAGGCTCTCTTGCTATTGGCGATTCAGAAATGATGTACACCGAAAACGGCCCTTCTTCTTTAAGCTCTGCTAAACAAATTAATAAAACATGGGTTAAATTAATTGAAAGAGCTGAAAAACAAATCGATATCGTTTCAGCTTATTTTTATTTTACAGATGAAATGTTAAATGCAGTAAAAGCTGCATCTGCACGTAAAGTGAAAATCAATATCAAAACGAATTCATTTACATCAACCGATATGAATATAGTTAATATAGCAGCCTACAAAAATTTCTCTGCATGGAAAGCTTCTGTTGGCCCTAATTTAAAAATTTCAGAACTACAAAAAGGCAAAGGCGAGGGTTCTTTGCATGCTAAAATTATCAATATCGACAATAAGATCGTAGGCATTGGTTCTGCCAACTCAGATCCCCGTACTCAATTACACGATACAAATAATTTGGTGGTTCTCGATTTAAGTAATAATAGCGCAATGGCTAAAAAAATATTTGATGCTTACACGTCATCTTCAGGATTACTTAAGTTAAATTGGGCTGAAGTTACTGAAGAGATGGCCAATATGATTTACAAAAAGGCGACCTCTGAGAAAAAAGGCTTAAACGAAGCTCTATCACTTAAAGACTTTATCGATCAGCTATAAGAAATTAAACTAATTTGCTAACAGCCTCAAAAAACGGATCAAACCCTGGGAAAGGACTAATCTTTCCCAGTTTTTTTCCATTTTTGAAAAATATAAACACGGGAATACCAAAAAGTCCAAAACGTGTGGCTAAATCAAAATCTTCGTAAATATTGGCCTGATACCACTTCATTTTTAAACTATCGACATCAGCTTTACGGTCGACTAAAACTTTTTTGGCTATTTCGCAATTAGGGCAATCATGACCCCAGAAAAACACACAGACCAATTGGTTATCTGCATTTTCAGGGTTAATTTTAATATCAAAATCAGACGTGTGAATTTTTTCAAAATCGTAAGTTTCAAAAAAAGCAGGACTCATACAATTTTACTTTTATAAATTAAGATTTCAGGGTTCTCATCGCTCCATACATAGTGATGAACTGAACCATTCGAAAACACCTGTAGGTCCCAAGGTAGACCTTCACCAAATACAAAAGTCATCGCACGCATGAGCATACCATGGCTAAAGACTGCAATATTATTGCGGTTGGAGTTCTGGGCAATATCTAAAAATGCAGTACGCGCGCGATACATCATCTGACGTTTGCTTTCACCCTTAGTAAATGCAAAATCCAGGAGTCTCTCGTCGTAAGATCGCCATCTCGTCAGTGCGTCAGGTCCAAACTTCTGTAAAATCTCATCGTGAGTTAAACCTTCGGCTTCACCAACATTGGTTTCACGTAATCTATCGTCTTTTTGTATACTGAGTTTTAGATCTTGCGTGGCCAGATCGGCCGTTTCATAGGCTCTTGCGAGTGAGCTTGAATACACAGATTCGATTTGTAGTCGCTGTAATACCGGTCGAAGCTTAATCGCCTGTTCCCGACCGGTTTCATTTAATTTTATGTCAGTCTGGCCTTGAAACCTCATGTCTTTGTTCCAATCGGTTTCACCGTGCCTAATGACGTAAATATTTTTAAGCTTCAAAACTATTTAGTCTTAGCTTTAGTCATTCTTTTTTTCTTAGTGATTCTTTTTGCTTTATGACGAGCACTTTTGTTCTTTGCGTTCTTTTTCTTTCCACCGACTTTTAAAGCCATTTTAATCTCCCTTGTTGTTTTTGATTACTTCTTATTATTACCTTGGTTTAACAAAGCTGCAAACGGATTATTGAACGGGTTAGCCGGTCTTTGAGGCTGAGCCGAACGATTGTCACGATTGTCTCCTCTTGATTCAAATCTCTGATTAGGTCTCTGATCAGTTCTTTGACCTTCTCGAGGTTTGAAATCTCCTTTTGGCTTAAAATCACCACGTGGTTTGTCATTTCTTTGCTCTTTTTGATCTCTGAAGGTTTTTTGCTCAGGCGAGGCCTCAAGCTTCATCGACAATGAAATCTGGTTTTTAACCTGATCTACTTTTAATACCTTGATGGTAACCTGATCGCCTGGATTTACTACCTTACGTGGGTCATCAACAAATTTATGAGCGATTTCAGAAATATGCACCAAACCATCTTGATGAACACCGATATCTACGAAAGCACCAAAGTTAGTTACATTCGTAACTAATCCAGGGCAAATCATACCTTCTTTTAAATCTTTAACTTCAAAAATATCTTCACGGAATTGAAATACTTTAAACGGATCACGTGG
This sequence comes from Pseudobdellovibrio sp., assembly GCA_040080445.1. GTDB lineage: Bacteria > Bdellovibrionota > Bdellovibrionia > Bdellovibrionales > Bdellovibrionaceae > Pseudobdellovibrio. The sequence goes on along the minus strand of JBEBIK010000018.1, from coordinate 3,774 downwards.
ATCACGTCCGGGTTTTTCTAATTCTTTAACCATATCATCAAAAGTATACTCACCTACAATAGCTGCCCATTTTGTACGTGCGGCTAATAGTTTTTTGGCACCTTCTCCCACAAGTTCATTGATATTAACCCCTAAGTCTTGAGCCATATCACGAATAGCGCTGTAACGTTCAGGATGAATACCTGTTGTGTCTAAAAATACTCTTGCATTTTGAATTCTTAAAAAGCCTGCAGCTTGTTCAAAAACTTTAGTTGTAAAGCGCGGAACTTTCATCAACTCAGAGCGATCTTGAAAGAGTCCGTTCTTTTTACGATGTTCAGTAATAGACGTCGCCAAACCTGGCCCAATGCCCGAAACAAAAGATAACAACGAAGCCGATGCCGTATTCACATCAACACCTACGTTATTCACACAACTCTCAACAACGCCTTCAAGGCCCTTTTTAAGAGAAGACTGATTCACATCATGTTGATACTGACCCACTCCAATTGATTTAGGATCAATTTTAACAAGTTCAGCTAAAGGATCTTGCAATCGACGTGCAATCGAAATTGCACCTTTAACAGTTAAATCTAAATCTGGAAATTCAACACGAGCAACATCACTAGCCGAGTAAACAGAAGCTCCAGATTCATTCACCATGATCACAGGGATTTCTTTGTCTTTGCCTAATTCTTTTAAAGCTTTTTTAATAAAAATTTCGGTTTCACGTCCCGCAGTTCCGTTACCAACCGCAATCGCTTCAATTTTAATTTGCTTAGAAACTTCACCTAACAATGTTTGTGCTTTTTTATCCATACCCTCGCCGAGAATATGCATCACGGTATGAGAAACGTAGTTACCACCCTTATCAACTAAGGCAATTTTGCAACCTGTTCTTAAACCTGGATCAACTCCTAAAACACACTTAGGCCCATAAGGTGACCCTAGCAAAACTCTTCTCACATTTTCACTGAACACTTTTATTGCGTGTTCGTCTGATTTTTCTTTTAATTTTGCATGTACTTCATTCTTAACTGAAGGAATAACATAAACATTTAATGCTAATCGTGCCGACTCTTTTAAATAAGTACCAATTGCATTGTCAGGTTTTGAAGTGGCAAACTTTTCGTACATAGCCAAAAGCATTTCGTCTTCAGCTGAGATATCAATTGTAAGCTCTTCTTCTTCCCAACCACGTTTCATCGCCATGTATCGATGAGAAGATTTCTCTTCTAGTAAGTTTTTTACAGGTTCAAAATAATCTTTTGAGTACATTTCATATTTAGAGTTTGGCTTGTAACCTTTAGCAATTTTAGATGTTACTTTACCTTGTTCAAAATAATTTTTAACCACTTGTTCACGCAGTGCCGCTTCGTTGGCAATTTTATCTACGATGATGTCCTGAGCGCCTTTAAGTGCGTCATCGTAAGTTACAATTTTTTTATCAGGATTAATAAAAGTTTTAGCCTTAATTTCCATAGTCTCAGCGCTTGTTACGGTGCCATGACCCATTTCCCAGATCCAGTTAGCCAATGGCTCAAGTCCCGCTTCGCGTGCAACAGTGGCTTTGGTTTTTTTCTTTTTCTTGAATGGTTTATAAATTTCTTCAAGCTCATTAAGCTCCCAAGAAATTTCGATACGTTTCTGAACTTCAGGAGTTAAGTTATTTTGCTCCCCAATTTCTTTAAGTAAAAAAACTTTACGCTTAACGATTTCTTGGTAAGTCTCATGAGCTTCAATCACGTTACGGATTTGCACTTCGTCCAAGTTGCCAGTTTTTTCTTTACGGTAACGAGCGATGAAGGGCACAGTGCCACCTTCAGCCACTAATTCCAAAACAGCTGCAGCTGACTTTGGAGCAATTCCTTTTGCAAAACGAGCCAAATAACTCTGTAGAGCTAATTCCATTTTTTTTTAATCCTTCTTAATTTTCAACTTGGTTTGGATACATCATAAGTAGAAAAATATATTACTTGTGAGGATACAGATCCCATGCGCTTCAAATAATAATTATTTTATTTTTACGAATCAAACAAATAATATCTAAACTAACTCTTATAGTTACTGATCAGCATTCTAATTCCAGTTTCAAATAAAACCTCTAAGCGATCATTTTCATTAGTTAGAACAAATCCCCAGCCTAAAACTTTATGTTGTATAGGCGAGAGAGCTGTAAAAGTCTCAGTCATTTTATAAGTTAAGGCCTTATCTTTGCCGTATTTTTTATTAACTTCGATCCATTTAGCTTTTTCGTCAGCTACATTGCCTCGATCAACTTTAACCGGCTTAACTTTGCTTGTTTTTTCAACTTTTGCAGCCTCTTCAGGAGCAGAATCGCTTTCCATCATTGAAACTACAGACTTTGTTTTTTTAACTTCAGGTACTTCAACTTCTTCAGCTTCAGCTTTTTTACCTTTTTTAGTCATTAAAGCTGGTTTTGCAGCTTTAGGAGCTTTTTCTACGCTTGCTTTGACAGGCTTTACCGCTTTAACAGGCTTAGCAGGAGATGGCTTAAGAGCCTTCGCAATAGTCTTAATCATCTTTGAAGCTGATTTAACCATTGAACTACCTGATTTAGCCGGCTTTGCTGGCTTCACAGATTTTGCAGTCTTTGCTTTAGCAGGAGTCGCTTTTTTCTTAGGTGCAGTTTTTTTAGCCATATATAAATAAACCTCGGTTAATGTACTTATATCGCGCGCCGCTTGAACGACAAGTAAAATGATGTCTTTTCTTTCGCGAAGCATTACAGTAAGTGCATGAAATCAATATCAATTGATCAAATCAGCTCCAAAGCTAGCGAAAATCTTGTACTTAGACAAAGATTTGAAAACACAATTAACGAAGTTTTGCCCGCAGAAATAGCCACTACAGAGAGTCTTGTATTCGCATCTAGCAAATTACTTTGCGAAAAAGCAATCGAAAACAAAGTCGCCGCCTTAATCTTAACTGAGACAGTTTACGCTGAAGTTGAAAAACAATTTCCAAAAAATGTCAGCGTTTGGACCACTAAAAATATTCATGCGGCCATGAGTTCAGTTTTACAATTGTTTGATCTCAAAAGAGACTTTTTAACTCAGGGAGTTCACCCCACAGCCCAGATCCATCCTACAGCTAAAATTTCAGCAAAAGCCCATATCGGTGCTTTTGCTGTGATCGAAGCACACGCTAGCATTGGAGACGATACAATTATTTTTCCTCATGTTTACGTAGGCCCATACTGCGAAGTCGGAGCACGTTGCTATATTTCTTCCTTTGTTGCCATTGGTTCAGATGGTTTTGGATTTTACACTGATAAAACATTTAAACATCACAAAGTTCCACAAATAGGTCGTGTCGTTATTGAAGACGATTGCGAGTTCGGCGCACACTGCGCAATTGACCGTGCCACATTAACTGAAACACGAATCAAAAAAGGTTCTAAGTTTGATAACTTTTGCCATATTGCACATAACGTAACTTTCGGCGAAAATGCTTTAGTCGCTGCAGGCTTCATTGTGGCTGGTTCAACAACAATTGGTAAAAATTTAATGACCTCAGGCGGCGTTCATATATTAGGTCATCTCACAGTTCCTGATAATGTAATTTTATCCGGTCGCGCTGGTGTTACCCAAAGCATTGAAAAATCTGGCATGTACGGCGGCTTCCCACTTGAAGAGCACCGCGAAAGCACTAAAACACACGTTTCTATTCCGCATATTAAAAAATTAAGAAAACAAGTTCGCAAGATTTTAAAACATTTAAATTTAAATGAAGAAGAATAAAAGGAGATTTTATGTCATATGAGTTTTACAA
>JBEBIK010000286.1:0-3256 GCA_040080445.1 Pseudobdellovibrio sp. | reverse complement strand
TTTGTTCGTAAGTAGGGGCAGCGGTATGCCCACCTGAGTATCCAACCGAAGTTGAAATAACACCTTTGGCTTTTAAAGCATCAAAGGGTGGTTGCATACACCAAAAACAGCCGCCAGCAAAAACGACTGTTTTAATATCTTGTTTTACTGGGCTTACACTTTTGACCTCTGCAAATGATAACAAAGGCAGGCAAATACTAAAAATTAATGCCGATATTAGATTTTTCATTTTGAAAACTCCTTTAAGTATTGTGCGTATCCTTCAGCTTCTATTTTTGCTTTCGGAATAAATCGCATGGCTGCAGAATTCATACAGTAGCGAAGGCCAGTTGGCGCTGGGCCATCAGTAAACACATGACCTAGGTGTGAGTTGGCTTTTTTACTTCGCACTTCTGTGCGCGTGCTAAATAACGAACGATCCACTTTTTCTGTGAGATTGGCTTTTTCAATTGGTTTTGTAAAGCTGGGCCATCCAGTGCCAGAATCAAATTTATCTTTTGAGCTAAACAAAGGCTCGCCAGAGACGATATCAACATAAATTCCTTCGTCTTTATTATCCCAATAAGCATTTTTAAACGGAGGCTCAGTTCCATCTTCTTGTGTAACTTTGTATTGAATTGGCGTTAGTTGTTTTTTGAGTTCTTGCTTACTTGGCATTTTTTTATCTCCCATGGCGCTTGTAGTAATTAAAATTGTTAAAACTAAAGTGATTGAGATGATTAGAGATTTATTCATAAATAAGCTCCTGTTGGTTTTGAAGATGCATACTGGACTATTCTTCCAAGGTTAGAGAGGCTTGGCTAACAAAAATTACAAAGAAAATTCAATTTTGAAGATTTTTTTCTACTTTAGGTTTTTCCATGTAAACCGATAAAGCGCAGCTGAGTAAAATCAAAAATGCTCCAAAAAACTGTGCGCCATTTAATCTCTCACTTAAAAAATAAGCAGCAAAAAGAAATGCAAAAGGCCCCTCTAATAAACAAAGCATACTTGATGTTGCAGTCGAAAGAGTTCTCTGCGCGCGCACTTGTAAGTAAAACGCCAGAATACTAACAAACAAGGTAAGGGCTAAAATAGACGTTATCGAAAGCCATCCAGGATTTGCGGGCCAGAGGTTTAAATCTTTAGCGCGCACTTCAACTATTAAAAAAGGTATAACTGTTACCCAGGCCCAGAAGCTCTGGTACGTATTAAACCTAAAGGCACTTTTAGCGTGTTTTGCAACCTTGCCAATAAAAATAATTTGAAACGCGGCAGTGACAGCAGCCCCTAGAGTTAAAACCTCACCAATCTGTACGCTGAAGGTTCTGAGATCTAGTAAAAAGCCCATGCCCGCAAATGCGAGTAAGCTTAACAGAATATGATGAATTTTAATTTTTTGTTTAAAGAACAAGGCTGCAATAATCGGAATTAACACCACATACAACGAAGTGATAAATCCAGAGTTAGTCGCAGTGGTGTAATTAAGCCCGTAAGTTTGAAATACCAGTGAGAGGCCTAAGAAAATTCCGGCAAACATCGAAAGTCTTACGTCGCTCCACGAAGATTTAAAGAGTTCGCGGTTTGCAAAATAATGTATGGCTTCGCCTAAAATAATAGCCAGTAAAAATCGCCAAAATATAAGTGTGGTGGCGCTGAAATCAACGAGTGCCCAACGTACGAGGGTAAATGAAGCGCCCCAGATGATGCCAGCTAGGGTGAGCTCCGTTACGGCCTGATTGTATTTAGTAAGTTTAAACATTAAGTAGTCAACTTAGTCAAAAGCCTCAGCCCAGACGCGTGTTTTGTCTAAGCCATCAACTTCTAGTAACTGATGTTTTGTTTCTTTAATCATGCCGCCATTACCACAGAGGTAAAAGGTGGTCGGAATTTCTTTGTAGTTAGTTTCAGCCAAGAAATTTTGTACATAACCACGTTTACCATTCCATGAATCAGCGGCACGGCTAAGTACGTAGTGGTATTCAAAATTTGGTAAATCTTTTTGTAGGCGCTTAAGTTCAGATTCGTAGTAGATATCGTCTTCGCGTCTAACACCGAAATATAATTTGTACTTAAGGTTCGGGTACTGCTTCATTTTAGATTCAATAAAACAGAAGTGTTGCGAGATGCCGCTTCCTGTATTTAAGAACACCACTTGCTCTGTTGGTGGTTCTTGGAAGAATACTTTTCCGAAAGGGCCTGTCATGGTGAGTGATTCTTGGCCTTTTAAAGACCAAACGAATTTACTGGCTACGCCATTTTCGACAAATTTAAAAACTAATTTAAAACCATTGGTTTGTTCATCAGTTGAAGCAATCGAATAAGCACGCAGAGCAGGCTTTGCAGCACCCTCAACAGGCACATGCAGCATAACAAATTGGCCAGCTCTAAATTTAAACTCAGGTTGATTCGTTACTTGCAATATAAGTTCACGAATTTCAGGTGTGTGATCAATTATTTGATTAACTTTAAAATCGTACAGAAATCGTAGGTTAGACATGTGTTTAATATTTTGCAGATGCGTGACTTTGTCAAATTGTATCGCTTTGAGACGAAACATCGGCCCCTTTCTAGCATTAAACACTAGCAAGTGAGGTTTTAATGAAAAACAATAATTTGAATCAGCTAGTTTTCGGGCTTTTTGTGCTTATGGCATCTTTAGCTCATGCACAAGAAAACGTGGTTCGTATCCCACTGAAAACACTAACTAAACCCGCTTATGATTTAGTTGGGCTTGATGGCAAAAAGCTATCCATAGCCGACCTAAAATCTCAATTTGATAATAAAGCCGACTTGTCTAAACTAAATCCATCTGAAAACAAATTTTGGCAAAACTCGGATTTGGCCTCAAATCAAGTCATCGATCAAAACCTACATAATATGATGCCGTCTCCTGAACAGGGTTTAGTCTATGATACATTCGTTGGAGTGGTGCGTGAGTTAGGTATGTACGCTATTAATGTGCGCCCGGCTAATAATCCAAATGTTATCTATAGATTAAAATCAGGTTTACAAGTTCACTCAAGTTTATTGAAGGCGGCGCTACTAAGAAAAATCGGAATTTATCAAGAATCTCCTAAGTACTACAATAAGGTAAAATTACAGTTTAAGAGCTTAGAAGAAATGAACAGCTTTATCGTACAAGCTTTCTGCGTATCGGGCCCAGATGAAACAGCTGTGAGCTGTTTATCGGTAGATCCTGAGAGTCGTGGTTTTTTATCTCAAAAAGATGAAAATAATTTTTCAATTATGGTTCATGGTTCTTAATTATAAAAAA
>JBEBIK010000285.1:0-3263 GCA_040080445.1 Pseudobdellovibrio sp. | reverse complement strand
AAAGCGACTCTCCCGATCAAGCTCCAGAGGGAGTAAGTGGGCTGAATGAGTCTTCGAGTGTTTTTAAAGTGGCTGAAGCTATCGGGCTAATTAAAAACAAAAGTGCTTTTGAAATTTTAGAGATCAGCTCTAGCAACTTTAAGAGGCTATTTAGTCTATAATATCAATAATTTGTGCAGTTTAAGTGTTCCAAATCTATTTTGGAACACTTTGTTCCAAAAACACTTGTCATCCTCAAATCCACTTGCTAAATCTGTTTCAAGTTCAAACCACACTTTCGGGAGGAAGTTATGAAAAAGATTTTATTAGCTTTGTGTATGATGGGTTCTGTAAGTGCAATGTCTGCAGATTTAACACCTATCGACTCTATCGACTCTTTGATTCAAATCGGCAATGCGGGATATGGCGGAACAGGCTGCCCAGCGAATACGGCAGTGGTTTTAATTCAAGATAACGACCTTGTAATATTAATGGATAAAATGCTTTTACAAGCGAGCCGCACAGCTTCTTTTGCAAGAGCCGCCTGTAATGTACGTATTCCGATTAAAGTAGCTGAGGGTTACCAATTAGTAGTAACTGGTTTAGAAACTGAAGGCGACTACAGCTCTTCAGTTAGTGATTCTTTAACACTCGATCAAACAGTTAATTTTGTAGGTGTTGCAGCTAAGGCTTCTCGCTTAAAGTTAAGAGGTTCTGGTCAGCTTTTGACAAGAGCTCAAACAATAGCGGTTTCGAAGTGCGGTGGAGACTCTATGCTCGCAGTTTCTATGGTCGGTTTACTCAGACAGTCTCAGAGCAATTTAAACAGCTACTTACGCTTAGACAATAGCCATTTAAAGTTAGAATTGCGTCGATGCAATTAGGCCAAGTTATTGCAAATAACTGCAGAGGCGCAGTTTTTGGAACAGTTCAGGGTCACAATGACTATAACAAAAGTTGCAGGGTAAAAACTTTCGGAGTGTATAATGAATGAACAAATTCTAATTCAGAACAAAATACGCTCCCACTTGGAGTTGATCCAACGAAAAAGCCCCTCTTTTTCGTTGAGAGCCTACGCCAAGAAGTTAAGCCTTGCTCCAAGCGCCTTAAGCGAAATTTTAAACGGTAAGCGTAAAATCTCTAAAAAGCTGGCCACTCGCATCTTAGATAAAATGAACTTAGACCCTCAAGAAGCCAGCACTATTTTAAACCACTTCGATCAGAAAATGCTCGATGTGGTTCGTAAAAACCCACGCCCTCAAAAGAGTATCGATTTTTTACAGCTCAGTTCTGATCAATTTAATTTAATCAGCGAATGGCAACATTTTGCTATTTTGTCGTTGATGGAAACAAAAGGCTTTAAGTCAGACCCTATTTGGATTGCAAAAAAATTAAGTCTTGCTCAACCCGTGGTTAATCAAGCAATTGAGAGACTTTTAAGACTTGGTTTCATCTTCAAAAAAAATAAAAAACTCATCACGAATAAAAAGGCTTTAATCACGAGCGACAATATTCCTAATCAAGCGGTCAGAAAATCACACTATGTGGATTTAACACTCGCCGAGAAGGCTCTTGATGCTTGCCCAGTTAATGAGCGTGACTTTACTGCAATTACAATTGCGGCCAATTCAAAAAATTTAGAAAAAGCAAAACAAATGGTAAGAGATTTTCAAGACGAATTGACTTTATGTTTAGAAGAGGGCGATAAGAATGAAGTGTATAAATTCACTTTTTACTTGTACCCACTAACAAGCAGAAAGCCTGAGACAGAAGGATAAATATGAAAGCACTAAAAACCGCACTCGTAGTAACATTGTTAGCATCAAGCGCATTTGCCATTGATTTAGGTGTTAATCTTAACCCTAAAACAGCAACAATTTTGTCGCCTGTAAAAAAGAATCCACTTTTAGTAAACGGTAAAACTTTTTTATTACCAGACTACTTAAAAGTAATTCAAACTGCCGACGGCAAATTTAAAATCGATAACATCGATATGCTAGGCCACAAAGTGGGTAATGGTGGCGACTACTTAAGAGGTCAGTTTATTTTAATTGGTCAGCAAGTTTTAGAGCACATCGAAAAATCTGATTTAGCAAACGATACTCGTTTAAATTTAAACGATTTAAAAGACACATTAGATATTAACAAAATATCTGTGGTAAATGATCTGTTAATCGACAATACAGGTTCAGTCGTTGATGCCATCGGTATTCCGGGTTTAATTTTACTTCAATCAGATTCTTGGAATGAGCATTTCGAAAAACAGCGTAATGTATACTACCTAGTATTTCATGAAATGTTACGCAGTGCTGGCGTCAACGACGACAACTATGTGATTTCAAAATTAGTTTTAGACTTTCCGGTAGAGTTACAGGTTAACACTCGTTTAGTGCCGTTATTGCCATTACTTAACGAAGACTCTTTATTGAGTGTGGTTAACCGTGCAAAAATTCAATCGGGTGGTACGGGTTGTGTAAATAAAGCTAATCGCTTTTTTACAGATCTTAATTTAGCTAACAACTCATTTGAAATTTCTTTTTACGATTATATTACTTCAGTTAATGCTGGTAAATCTTTTGACCGTAAAGCTTGTAGTTTAACAATTCCGGTAAAATTACCGGCTAATAAAAAATTAGTTATTTCTTTAATCGACGTACAAGGCCAAGTAAATGGCGCCAGTGTTGATTCTAAAACTTCTGCAAAATTAAGTTTTGAAGCTTTCTTAGCTGGGTCATCTCAAAAAATTCAAACTAAGGCTATGACACTTAATCAAGGTAACCGCGCCTTCATCATGAGAAAAACTAATGTATTAAGTTCTACTTGCGGTGGCGAATCTCAGTTAAGAATTAACACCAATGCACTCTTAACTCAGGCCACAGCTGATACTTCGTTAACAGAAATCATGCAGGTTAAGAAGCTGAGCATTTATATGAATTTAGAAGATTGCCAGTAATCGGGGCATTTTTTGTAAAACTAAGCGTTTATATTCAATATAAACGCTTAGGCCTCCTTGAAGTTAATACTTAAAGCCTTAAATTACTTTTCACTCTAAGCCCTATCTGTTATATATTTTGCACTCATGGAAATAGAAACTACCAAACCCGAATTTAAAATTACCGAAGACAACTACACTTTACACCGTCGTTTTGACCGTATGGGGCGTTTAGTTGGCGACGATATGATGAAAAAACTTTTTAACACTCACGTTATGGTGTTGGGTTTAGGTGGAGTGGGTTCTTGGGCCGCTGAAGCTATTGCTCGTTCGGGTGTAGGTCGTTTAACGA
>JBEBIK010000017.1:0-13973 GCA_040080445.1 Pseudobdellovibrio sp. | reverse complement strand
AAAAAGAAGAGCCTAAAGATTTGTAAGTGAATTTGGTGCCCTGGGCCGGACTTGAACCGGCACGCCCGTGTTAACGAAGCTCAGGATTTTAAATCCTGTGCGTCTACCAGTTTCGCCACCAGGGCACGTAAGTACTGATGTACTGGAAGAAATATGAAACTAAACTTTTGAGATTTAATTGTCACTAATTAATTTTATGCAGAGGTCTTTCGATTGACAGTCTAGGTTTATAATTTAATTCTAGTTAGCTGTGCTACAAGTGAACAAATTAGATATTAAATCACTCTTAAAACCTTCTATTTTGCTGATTTTTTCAGCTATACTTTTCTCAACCCTAATGGATCAGTATCTCACCAAACAAGTTGAGAGCATTATCAGCTCAAAAGATGGGCTCTCTAATATGATTTGGGTTTGGGGCGGACTTTCAGTTTTAAGCGCTATTTTGTTTCCGTTACTGACTTCTTTGTTTTGTGCTTATTTTTTAATAACAAGCACAAAGAGCTTAAATGAGTTTGTCGAAGATAACTTCGAATTAAGTCTTATTGAAACGCTTCGTGCCTGGGGCAAAACTTTTTTGTGGTCTTTTGTGTTTTTATTACCGGGAGTAATTAAATATATTAATTATATCTTAACGCCTTTTGTAGTGATGTTCTCTAAAAAGTATAAACGTGGCGAAGTCGACGCTCTTGAGTACTCAACTGTTATTTCAAAAACTTTTTTTTGGAGTATAAAAATGTGGCTCGGTATTTTTTATGTGATTGTGCCCGTTTTGTTTTATGCTTTGTTTGATGAGTATCGTATTTTTAGTGATCACCCCTTTGCAGCTACTATAGTGGTGGGTCTCGAAACTGTTGTAGAGATTATATTTCATTTTATTTTATTAAATTTATTTATTAAATTCTTAAACGCAAACGAGGTAGAAAATGGCTCTCATGTTTAACTGGCAAGATATTAAAAACCACGACCACGGCTTAACTTTTGACGACGTTTTGATTATTCCAAAAAAATCAGAAGTTAAATCACGTCGTGACCCCTCTTTAAAGTCTCGCATTACTAAAACTAAATATTTAGAAACTCCAATTATTTCGGCCAACATGGACACCGTCACAGAATCAAAAATGGCCATAGCTATGTTTGAGATGGGTGGCTTAGGTATTTTACATAGATTTATGAACACTGAACAGCAAGTGGCTGAAGTGGCTTTAGTTAAAGCTGCTGGTGCGCAAATTATTTCGGCTAGTATTGGTGTAAATGGAGATTACAAAGAGCGCGCTGAAGCTTTAGTAAAAGCTGGTGTGAATTTAATGACGATCGATATTGCTCACGGACATTCTGTTTTAATGATGGATACTTTGAAGTGGCTCAAAGACAAATTTCCGGGTCTAGAAGTTATCGCTGGTAACTTAGCAACTCCTGATGCAGCCGTTGATTTAATCGAAGCTGGTGCGGATGCCATTAAAGTTGGTATTGGACCAGGTTCTATGTGCACAACTCGCATTATTACTGGTGCTGGTGTTCCTCAATTAACAGCAGTAGCTCTTTGCGCAGAAGCTGCGGCTTCTTACGGAGTTCCTGTTATTGCCGATGGTGGTATCAGAACTTCGGGCGATATGGTTAAAGCTTTTGCGGCAGGAGCCGATGTGATTATGTTAGGAAGTATGCTCTCAGGAACTATCGAAACTCCGGGAGACATCGTTAACGGTAAAAAACAATATCGTGGTATGGCTTCTAAAAAAGCGCAAATTTCTTGGCGCGGCGACATGCCTCAAGGCATGGCTCCAGAAGGCGAATCTACTTTTGTAACGATTAAAGGTCATGTGTCAGATGTTATTCATGAACTCACTGGCGGTATTCGTTCTGGTATGAGTTACGTGAATGCGACAAGTATATTAGAAGTTCGTGAGAAGGCTTCGTTTATGGAAATGTCTTCGAATGGTATTTCTGAATCTCGTGCTCATGGAGTTAGGTAGTTAATTTTGGATTTTGATAACAGACCCATAGGTGTATTCGACTCAGGTATTGGCGGCATTACCGTTTTGCGTGAATTAGCTAAAGCTTTTCCGAAAGAGAGCTTTATTTATTTAGGCGACACTGCCCGTTTACCCTATGGCTCAAAGTCTGGCGATACAGTTCGTCAGTACTCGTTACAAAATATTAAATTTTTAGTTTCACGAAATGTTAAGGCCATAGTTGTGGCCTGTAATACAGCTTCAACTCAAGTGTTTGAAAATTCGCATGAAGGCAGACCCGTTTACAATGTGATTGATCCCGGCGCGGCTTTAGCTTGTGCCACGACGAAAAATAAAAAAATCGCAGTGCTTGCAACCAGAGCTACAATATCAAACGGCGCTTACTCTAAAAAAATTCATAAAATTATGCCAGACGCTGAAGTTTTAACTCAAGCCTGTCCGCTGTTTGTGCCACTGGCTGAAGAAGCTTGGTACGAAGACCCAGTTACAAACTTAATAGCCTTTCGTTATTTAAATCACTTAAAAAATTCTGGCGTTGATACCGTGGTTTTAGGCTGCACTCACTACCCTCTTTTAAAAACGGCCATTCGTAAAATATTTGGTAATTATGTAGAGTTAGTCGATTCTGGTGAAGCTATTGCTAAAGAGTTAACTCAAGATTTTAATGATGGTTTATTAAAAAGAGCTACGAATAATACGAGCTCTATTCAAATTTGCCTTACCGATGCCAGCGAGCATTTCGAAAACCTTTCTAATGAGCTTTTGTGCTCAGTTATGAATACCCAGATTCATTTTGAAACTGTTTCCGTCATTTGATCATAAGTTTTACAACTGAGACCCTCACCAAATCGAACTATTAGCAGATGGCATTTGATGGTGCCTATAGGGCTTCCTATTACAGGCACTAATTCTGCTATGTTTTGGCTCTTAGAGGGCTAATGCTAATATCTGTACGTCAATTTTTATTTGTTTACCTAGGGCCATTGTCCTTAATGTTCGTGATGGGCTGCGGCCCTAAACCTAATCATGCTAACAACCCTGAACCAGAAAAAGAGATCAAATACGAGAGCGAAGCAAAACCCACTGTTGTGATCCCGAAAGCTTCTGAAACCAATAATATACAATACGAAGCTCCTCCTCGCACCATTATCAATAATGAGCGCACTCCCATTATTTTAGGTGAGGCCGAGTTGAGAGGTGCAAAAATAAGTTATAACTCTACAGATCGTAAAATGCAGATCACAGGCGTTGCTTTTATGATGAACGACAAAAAAGAAAAGATGGGCGAAAAATCTTTTTCTTTAACTGGAATTCATAAAAAAGACGAAACCACTTTCACACTCAGCGAAGAAATTGGCACTGAGGGCGATAAAAAAATAAGCCTTAAAGCCGTAGCACACTGCTTAGCAATAACCGCTTCGAACAATGCAGATTGCAGCCAAGTAGCCGTTGACGTGTACATTTTATTTAATAACAAATACTACACCGAACAAATCGAACTCAAAAAACCTGTGGCTCAATCTGCACCCAGCTTACCAACTCCTGCGCCCGCTCTTCCTGCACCAGATCAGCACGAAGACGAAGACCAAGTCGACACTCAGCAGTCAGAAGATACTGATGGATCTATTGACGGACGTTTTCAAGGTGGCGCTGAAACAGTCGACTTACCTGCTTTATTTTCTGAGCCGCCAAAACCACCACCGCCACCAAGAGAAGAGGAAGTTCCATCTCCCGCGGCTACACCAAACTCTGGAGATTCTACACAAGCTACAAAGCCACCAGCGGATCGCGTTTTAAATCCAGATTTACAACAGACTCGTAATGGAGATGTGCGTCCAGTTAACCAAGCTGTTGGGTTTCCAGATGCAGGCTCGCTACGCAACTCCACTTCGATTTTATTACGCCAACAGGCTTTAAATACGAAAGCCTTTTTTGAAGTAGTCGCCCCAGATCGTAAAAAACATTTTGCCACTTATGAAATGGCTGAAATGATCACGCGTATTGGCGATCAGATAAACCGTGAATATTCTAAAAAAATATATGTGGCTAACTTGTCAGCAGCCAAAGGCGGAAAACTCTCACCGCACGCAAGTCATCAAAATGGTTTAGATGTGGATTTGGGTTACCCCTCAGACACAGCCAATCTTAAATTTCCGCTCGTCGTTCGCATAGCTACTGGCGAGTACTTCTCAAAAAACTACTCCGTCGATAAAACCTATAGCTTATTTAAATATTTATTTTCGCAGAAAGATATCGCGGTAGACCGTATCTTTGTAGATCAAAAAATTAAAAAATCTCTTTGTAACTTCGCACTTGCTAAGAATGAATTTAAAGCTGAAGCCAAAGAAGCCGTTAAAAGCATGTTTGAAAATATTCAGCACGTAACAGGACATGGAGATCATTTTCATTTAAGAATAAAGTGTTCTAAGTACGATCCCGCTTGCCGTGGACGTATCTACCGAAAAATGGAAACTTGCGGTCAATAATTATTATGTTATACAAAAATTTCGAGAGCCTTATCTCGTAGGTTATAATCAGAGGCCATCACTGAACCATAAGCACCCACATCACAAAGAGCTACGAACTCTTCTTCATGTATAGGAGTTAATGTTCTGTTTTCAGCAAGTACGTCAGTTGATTCGCAAATAGGCCCCACGATATCGTAAACCTCAGCAGAACCAGCTAACAGTTTTAAAGGTAAAATCTCATGATAAGCCCCATAAAGCGCTGGACGCATCAAATGAGTCATACCAGCATCTAATATTAAAAACTTTTTAAGCGGGCTTGATTTAATAATTTCAACTCTTGATAACATCACTCCACTACGAGCTACTAAAAATCGGCCAATCTCAAGTAAGTAAGTGGCTTCAAAACCAGCGAGCTCTTTATCAAAAAGAGTTTCAAGCTCACGCCATCTTTTTTCGTCAATAGTAGAATCTGCATCTTTATAATCTATACCAATCCCGCCGCCTAAGTCGAATCTTTCAAGTTCAGGGCATATACTTTTAGCTTTTAAGTAAAAAGGCTTCATAACTGTTAAAGCTTTTTCAAAAACATTAACGTTCATGATTTGCGAACCCAAATGAAAACTTAGGGCTTTTAAGTTTACTGATTTGTTTTCTGAAATAATTTGAATTGCAGTTTCTGCTGATTCGAAGTCTAAACCAAATTTAGAATCTTTAAGTGCTGTTGAAATAGACTTATGAGTTTGGGCATCAATCTCTGGATTAATTCTTAAACCCACATTTACGGTCTTATTTAAAGTTTTACTAATTAAAATAATCTTATTTAATTCTGAAATACTTTCGATGTTAATTTGATAAATATCGCGCTCGATAGCCCAAAATAATTCTTCTTTAGATTTACCAACGCCAGAAAAAATAATGTCTTGCATAGTAAAACCCGCTTCTAAGGCTCTTTTGATTTCACCAACTGAAACAACATCCGCACCACAATTCATATTTTTTATTAGCTTTAATATTTCTAAATGAAAATTGGCTTTAACTGCATAGTGCAATTTTCCTAAGCGCTTCCAGCTTTGAATCCATAAGATTCTCTCTTTGATAATATCTAAATCGTAAACGATAATGGGCTGTTTATAATTTTCAATAAAACGACTTAAAGCCACTGGCTTAAGCCCAAAGTGTAATTCCTGATTTTTATAAGATAAAAGCTTGCGTGACATTGTTATCATTTTGCACGAATATACCCCATATGGAAATATTCAAATTCGGTGAAACCAAATTAAATTTACCTATTCATGCTTATCGCTTTCGTGCGGCCTCAAATCCCGACAAAAAAGCCCATGTTTTAATCATTGGTGGCGTTCATGGCGACGAACCTGAAGGCGTAGTTGGAGCCCGCGGCCTAATTGAAGCCTTTCGTCAAAACTACAACTTAGATCTTAATATCGTAATTGTTCCTGAATTAAACCCCGAAGGTGTACTTTTAAAAACTCGTGGTAATTCAAATAAAGTCGATCTTAACCGCAATCTACCTACCAAAGATTGGACTTCTGTTGCTGCGACGGAGCGCTATTACCCCGGCCCTTCTGCACTCAGCGAAAAAGAAAACCAAGCTTTAGTTAAATGGCTTAAAGAAAATAAAACCGATTTTATTATTTCGCTACATTCATGGAAACCCATGCTCAACACGAACGGTGATGTTCCAGAAGCTAAAGTTATTGCTGAACATACTGGATATATTATCGAGCCCGATATAGGCTACCCAACTCCGGGCTCTTTAGGCACTTACGCAGGACTTGAAAACGGCATGCCCACATTAACTTATGAAATTGAACGCGATATTCAGTTTGACCAAATTATTAAAATTCATGTGCCTGCAATTATCGAAGGCTTAAAAGAAACTGCAAGAGTTAGAAACAAGTAAGAGAGACTTTATGAAAAATCAAATTAGCGAAATTTATGAAAACTCATCGGCTGGAAAAGAAATTACTGCAGCCGACAAACAAGTGATTTCTGAAGTTATCGCACAGCTCGATCACGGTAAAATTCGTGTTTGCGAAAAAATTGAAAATACTTGGGTTACACATGAATGGGTTAAAAAAGCGATTTTACTTTATTTTAAAACTCAAACCAATGTGGTGTTAGACACTGAACACTGGAGTTACTTCGATAAAGTTCCAGTTAAAAAATGGAATGGCACAGAAGGTGTTCGTGTAGTTCCACCTGCAGTAGCTCGAGTTGGTAGCTTTATTGAAAAGGGCGCAATTTTAATGCCTTCTTACGTTAATATCGGGGCCTATGTTGGTGCTGGCACTATGGTCGACACTTGGGCCACTGTTGGTTCTTGTGCACAAGTAGGCGCTAATGTGCACTTATCTGGTGGTGTGGGAATTGGTGGAGTCTTAGAGCCCGCACAAGCTCAACCCGTTATTATCGAAGACGATTGTTTTTTAGGAAGCCGTTGTATCGTGGTTGAGGGTATTCACTTAGAAAAAGGCGTAGTTCTTGGTGCCGGAGTTACTATTACAGCTTCAACAAAAATTATTGATGTGACGCAAGCTTCTGGCCCACAAATTATGAAAGGCCGAGTGCCTGCCAATTCAGTGGTTATTCCAGGAGTTGAAAACAAAACTTTTGCAGCTGGAACATTTGGTGTGCCTTGCGCATTAATTATTGGCCTACGCCAAGAATCTACAAATAAAAAGACGTCTTTAAATCAAGCTTTAAGAGATTACGGCGTTAGCGTTTAAAAATATTTAATTTTTTTGTCTTAGTAAAATAGCCGGCTGAATTCTTAACGTAATTTGAGCTGGCAGATAAGACCCAAAAAATGCTAATAAACCTGCTACAAAGAGAACCACCACTACAAAAGTAAAATTCACGGCAGACGGAATTGAAGAGTCATAATAAATATTTGGCAGAATATTCACCGGATTGTACTCAATATATAAACTAATTCCGACACCTAAAATAGTTCCTAATGTGAGAGCTCCGCCCGAAATCCACAAGCCTATTTTAGTAAACAACCAAAGCGTGCGTTTTTCTGATAGCCCTAGAGTTTTTATAATAGCGATATCGCGTTTTTTCTGCGACATGAGTAGTGCTAACACTGTTAAAATAGATGAAGAGGCAATAAGGCCCGCCAAGCCTAAAAAAGTACCTATCATCAATTTTTCCATTTTGAGTGCAAAAAACAAATCAGAATTCTTTTCTTGCCAAGTTTCAGAGCTTATATTTTTTTGACTCAACAGTGCCTTTATATTATTGGCGCTATCAACAGATTTAAACCAAGCATGATAACCCGCTTTTCGACTTAGCGTTTTTGCAAATATTTTAAGTGATTTATCGCTGTTAAATAAAATCAATTTACTATCGAGATCATACAAATCAGTAACCAAGATTCTTTTAACTGTTACTTTTTGAAACAAAGGTGTTTCTAAAGAACTGAGCAGCAAAGTTTCTGGCGGAATAAGCGTGAGTTCATCGCCTTCAAGTAAACTTAGCGATCTAGCCAAATCTACTCCGATAGCCACTTCATTTTCGTTTAAAGTAAAATCAAAAAAATCACTTTCAGAGTAAAGCTGTCTCTTACTCTGGGATTTGGCTTCTTTTAAGTGCTTGGTCCACATATCAAGGCCTTCGCTTGTGTAGCCAATAGCTTGTGACCCTCGAAACTGTCCGTCGATGGTTCGCAGAATGAGATCAAAATTTTGATATTTTAAAAAATCAGATTGATCTAGAATTTTTTCTATTTCCGCATTTTGAGCTTCGGTATTAACAGTTGTGATATGAGGTTCTAAAGCCATAATTCGGCTTTTAATATTTTTATTCATACCGTTCATCACAAATAAAACTATAAAAAATGCAGTTAGACTCAGGGCTATAGCAATAAACGAAAGTATGGTGATGCGCTTAACGAGCGAGCCCGATCTATTAGATAAAACTAGTTTTTTTAAAAAGAGATAACTCAGGCTTGATGGCTTCACATGTAAAAGTATAGACCAGATCCTGAGAGAGTAAACTTAAGAGTTTAAAAGTGAACAATCTTTTTGAGTGCTTGATCTTCACTGAGATAAATCAAACCGTCTTCAACATACATCACGTTGGCATCTAAGTGACGCGCTGCTACTGGGTGATTGTTGGTCATATAGATATGCCGTAAATGGCCTTGGCGTTGCCACCTTTGAATCCAATCTAGATAATTTAAAAAAACAGCTTCCGATAAGCCCACTGCTGGGTCTTCTAAAATCAACATCTGCGGATTTTTTAGAGTAGGTAGCACCAATAAAAGTAACTTCTGCAATTCGTAAGATAAGTCTTTGAATTTTCTAGAACTTTTACGATTTAAATCAAAGTGACTGATGGCTTCTTTTACAATTTCTTTACTAGCTCCACCCGATTTTAATAAGTCTTCAACTTTTAACTCAGGACTTGGCCTGTGAGATTCAAAATAACAAGCCACCACTTCATGCACCGGTACAGTTATTTCATTTTCCGAAAAAGAACCCTCATCAGTCCACTTTACACGACCCGATTGCGGCTCTTTACGACCCGCTAAAATTTCTAGTAATTGCACTGAATGAGTAGGATTTGAAGATTGCACAATTACCGTTTGATCCATCGGCAACTCTAAATCAACATGCACGAGTACGGGGTCCGAACCTTCGTTATGAAAACTGACATTTTCAAAGTGTATGTGGTCTAAATTATTTTGCTTAATTTGTGCCATAGACTATCTGTATCGGTAATCTTGGCCCTAAGCTTAACTAGACAAAAGCCGCAAGCCTAAGTAACGAATAAAACAACGACTTAAAAGTTTCGACCACCTCATCGTAAAATCTGTCTTCTTTAGGTGGGCTGGCTATTGCAAAGGTGTGAATGGGGATAGACGTCGGAAAGTTGGCTTTAAAAGTGCGCTCAGCACGGTACATATGCAGTTCAGAGGTGATGAGTAAAATATCACTGCACTTCATTTTTTCGACCAACAGCAAACTCTGCACTGCGTTTTCTCGAGTGCTGCCAGAGATTTTTTCTAAAATAATATTTTCAGTTTTAATCTCTGGGTAATACGGCAGGTGCGGAAATATTTCGTGGAGCTTAGTGTCTTTATACACTCCAGAAATAATCAACTTTTTAACTTTGCCAAGTGCAAGTACTTCAAAGGCCTCACGTATACGACCAGCAGAGCCCGTCAAAACCACTCCACAGTCAGACACCGCTAACCCATCGATAGTTTTTTTGGACTGTGCTTGCAGTATTAGACTGCGCTCATTTAGAAATAATCCTAAAAAAAGTATCGCTGCCAAAATAACTGCGCTGGTTTTTTTATACTTAATTTTATTAAATAGCTGCAAAATTAGCGATCACTTCAATTTCAACATTTACACCTTTTGGCAAGCCTGCAACTGCTACAGTCGAACGAGCCGGAGGAGCAGATTCAAAACGTTTAGCATAAATTTCATTAACCGCGGCAAAGTCCGACATACTGGTTAAAAAAATTGTGGTTTTTATAATGTGACCAAAGCTAAGACCTGAGTGTTTTAAAACTCCATCGATATTAGCTAGAACCATTTCAGTTTGCTTTTGAATGTCGCCGGTAAACACTTCTTGAGTTTTAGGATCTATCGAAATTTGACCTGAGCAAAATAAAAAATCGCCCATGCGTACTGCCTGAGAGTAAGGGCCAACAGCTTTAGGTGCGTTGTCAGTGTGAATAATTTGTTTCATTTGCAATCTCCTTAAGATTTAAAAGTAAAGAGATAAGCCTATCAAATACATTTTTAGGCGACTAGGATCGTCTTTTATTTGACACTAAAGCTAAGAATGAAGTCTTATATATAAAAACCAGGAGGTTACTTATGAAGTCAACTTTATTGACTGTATTTATAGCAATTGCTTTCACATTCAATTTTGCTGGAGCTGTTTCTCTTAAAACAGAAACAACAGCAAATCTTTTTGAAAAAGCTAAACTAGTAAAAAGCGTTACTCTACAAAACGACGACAAAACTGAAACACAAATGCTAGCTGTATCTCACGGTTTACGTAAAAAAGCTGTTTTCGGTTTAGTTGCCGTTAACGTTTATGTTATGCAAATTTTAGCAGCTCGTCCCGAAAAATTAGTTAAAACTGAAGATGGTTTCTTAGCTTCGATTAAAGATGCAGGCCCGGTTCAACTTCACTTAACTTTCTTAAGAGATTTACCTGGCGAAAAAATTTCTTCTTCTTTCAAAGACGGTTTAGAAGCTAATAAAATCGATGTTAAAAATTTATCACCAGAGTTAACTCAAGTTTTAGGCGAAATTTCTGCCATCACTGAATTTAAAGACGGAGAATCATTCTCTATCACTTTCACTTGGGCTGGCGACAAAGCCACAGCTTACTTAACAGATACAACTTTAAAAATCAAAACAGTAACTGGCGACAAAGTATTTGCTGATCAGCTTCTTTCTATTTGGTTCGGCAAACCTGCTGATGGAAAATTAGAAAATCTTAAAAAAGATTTGATTAAGTAATACTTTTAAAAAGGCCAAATAATGAAAAATGAACTTAGACACAAACTCATCAGAACTACTTTTATTTCTCTCGTCTTTGTGTTGTTCGCTTTTATGTTCTGGCCTTTTTTTACGGCTCTTCTGCTAGCTTCGCTTTTTGCATTCGCTCTTCATGACTCCGTTACAAGCCTCACTCGTGGCAAATTAAGTCGCTCAAATGCAAGTCTGGTTTTAATTTTAGGAATTCTCGTGTTTATCGCCACACCATTGGTTTTTGTCGTACTTAAAACTATCTCTACAATTAAAGAGTATTCGGCTGTTGGATTACAAAATACGAGCATCTACCAATCAACTGAAAAACTTCTACACACAGTAACTGATTACACCACAGCAGTTGCCGCCAAATTTGATCTGGATCTTTCAAAGCTACCAAAGCCAGTTGAACTGCTAAGTAGTTATTCTGATGAAATTGGTGGATTTATTACTCGAGTTGCAGCTAATTTGCCATCTGTAGCTTTAAGCTTTATCGTTTTCTTTTTGGCTCTTTATTACTTTTTAAATGAATCAAACAAAGTAAAATCTTTGTTTTTTAAATTTGATTTACTATCAGAATCTGAAATCAACAAGATCATTAACATTATCAAGCGCAGCAGCTACCTCACATTAGTGGCATCTGTTTTAATTGGCATACTACAAGCATTTATTATTACAGTATTTGCGTACTTCTGTGGGTTTACCGATTTTATCATCGTCTTTATCATTACTTTTATTACTTCACTTATTCCCGTTGTGGGCTCTGGCCCCGTAGCTCTCTTTTTAATGCTCATCTCCTTTATTCAAGGAAACACAGGCGCAGGCATTGCCATGATGATCGCTCTAGCCATTGCCAGCAGCGTTGATAATCTTATCAAACCCCTTATACTCAACTCCGCTAGCGAAGATTTACACCCTATCGTATCGCTGTTAGCATTAATTGGAGCTATTCTAGTTTATGGCCCTCCAGGAATACTTTTAGGCCCCATACTCACTCAGTTGGCCTTTAATATACTTCCCATACTAAATTCTGTGGAAAAATCAGGCGAAATCGCAGCCACAGACATGTGATTTTAAGCCCTAGCCTCTTGCTTTTAAAGCTATAATTCAATATAACTGTATTTCGTTTTTAACTGTGGTGGCCATAGCTCAGTTGGTAGAGCACCGGATTGTGATTCCGGTTGTCGCGGGTTCAAGCCCCGTTGGTCACCCCAACTTTTATTTTGAGTCTAATTTAATATTTTTGATTTTTACACTAAATTTAGATTTAGTATTATCGCCTATAACAACAAAGCCTAAGCGAAAATAAGAATCATCTTCAAACTTAGACTTATCTGCAGCATCTTGCATAGTGCCAATAACTTCTAAATCAACGCTAAAAGAATTTACATCAATAACTTTATCAAACTTATAAACTAAGGGTGATGCTGAAGCGTCTACATTTATTTTTAAAGAGTCTTCGGAATATTCAACTGTATTGGGGTTAATTTTTTTACCGAATGAGATTTCAACCCACTTATCTTTAGAAAATACAATATTCGAATTTTGAGCAAACGTATTACTTGCAAAGAGTAGAATAAATAAACTTAATTTCACACTAACCTCGTCTTATTTTATGATAATATTTTACTAGATTTAATAATTTTTCTGGCTTGTTATTTTGTTGCCAGCGTCCAGCTGTCATTTTTAAAGATTCTGACCATGTTTGGTAACTATGAATTGTACCTAAAATTTTCTTTAAACCCAATTTATACTTCATGGCTAGAGTTAGCTCCGCTATGAGCTCGCCTGCATTTGCACTGACAATAGTAGCTCCAATAATTTGATCCGAATTTTGCTTAGTTAAAATTTTGATAAAGCCTTTTTTGTCGCCTTCACAGATGGCACGATCTAAATCATCAATTTCATAAACTGTTTCTTGAAATACTAAGCCTTGTGACTTGGCTTCTTCAGTCGTCACCCCAACCTGTGCCACTTCTGGGTCTGTAAATACAACACTTGGTACTACTCTATAATCGACTTTGAATTTTTTTAGTGGAGCAAATAGGGCGTTTACAGATGCATACCATGCTTGGTGTGCTGCTACATGAGTTAATTGAATAGGGCCTGCCACATCACCACAAACATATATGTTACTAAATCTAGTTTGCATGAATTCATTGTGCTTTAAGGTTTTGTTTGGATTTAATTCTAGCTTTAATATATCAAGACCTGAGTTTTCTACACGGGCTTTACGGCCCAGTGCAAATAGAACTTTATCAAAATCAAGTATAGTGGTTTTGCCACTTTCGCTTATTGTTGCTTGAGCTTCATTTACGAAGTTAATAAGTTCTGAATTTAAGCGTACATCAATGCCTTCTGATAAAAGCTGACTTAAAACAACCTCAGAAGCCTTTTCATCACTGCGACCTAATAATTTCGAATTTCGTTCAATTAAAGTGACTTTCGAGCCCAGTCGCTGAAAGGCCTGCGCTAATTCGCAGCCTATGGCCCCGCCTCCGATTACTATAAATTTTGCAGGCAGCTCATTCAGATTCCAGAGGTTTTCACTGGTCAAATATTTAACTTTATTTAAACCTTCAACATGAGGCACAACAGGTTCTGCTCCCGAAGCAATAATAATATTTTTAGTGGTTAATACTTTATCATTTACTTTAACTTCAAATGGGGTCAAGACTTCGGCTTTAGCACTAAAACAATCAACGCCTAATTTTGAATACCTATCTTCGGAGTCATGAGGCTCAATGCCAGTAATAGCGTTTTTTACTCGCGTCATAACTGCATTAAAATCTAGGGGGCTAATATTCGACTCAATACCATACTTTGCAGAATTTTTAATTAAGTGAGTCACTTTAGCCGACTTAATTAATGCTTTACTCGGAACACAACCATAATTTAAACAGTCTCCGCCCATTTTTTTAGATTCTATCAATGCAACTTTTGCTTTAACCGCTGCTGAAATATACGAACTCACTAAGCCAGCAGCGCCTGCGCCAATTACAACAGTATTATAT
>JBEBIK010000016.1:0-13988 GCA_040080445.1 Pseudobdellovibrio sp. | reverse complement strand
TTCAAGACGTTTTTTAAAAAAAACAACTGAGCAAGTACAGTAAAAAGAAAAGCGACGATTTCTTGCTTTCTAGACTCAGCTCGAGCGAGGCGCTTGTTTTTGATATTCAGGGAGATCAGAAAAAGATTACTGATTCTGAACGTAAAAAAATGAGCGATTTTTCAGCTGATGAAATTGAAAATGAAATGGCTGTAATTTCTAAAGCGCTATCAATAATTGAATTAAAAGAAAATCAACTTGCTAAAGAAAATCAGCTGACACCACAAGAACGATTTGAAACATGGTACGAAGTTTTAAAAAGAAAATATCAGGTTAAGATTAAGTCAAATGAGATGAAGTAGCATGTTAGCTCGTCTTGGAGACTTCAAAGATCATGATTCAATTCTCCAAATTTCAGAACAAATTTATCAAAATACTCAAAATAAAGCTTACTACAATTGGCCCAAGGCTAAGTTGTTTTCAGAACTTGAAGTAGCAACTAGTTTAGTTCTTGAGTTGGATCATCAAATTGTCAGCTTTATTTGTTATCGTGATATGGGTGATGTTTTTGAAATAAGCGTGCTTGCAACCTCTTTGCAGCAGCAGAAAAAAGCTTATCAACAGAGACTTTTAGAGTTTTTAATGGATATTGCCGCAAAGCAACGTAGGCCTATTTTTTTAGAGGTTCATAGCCAAAACCAGAATGCCGTGCGGTTATATCAAAAGATGGGCTTTATTTTGGTGAATGTCCGCAAGAAATACTACTCTGATTTGAGTGATGCTTTGGTGATGAAGTGGCAGTCTGAATAAAGCAGGTTGCGAGACTATAAATTGTTTGTTATGGTGAACTCGAATTGGGCCAAAAGCCCAATTTTTTTTTGTTTAAACAAAACAAATTGAGATTTAGTTATTTAGATTTTTGCAGACTCAATTTGTAAGTTGAAAATGCAAAAATGAAGGAAAAATTTGGAAGCTTGGTTAGAAAAAATTGAAAAAATGGCCGAAGAAATAGCCGAACGTGAAGGCTGTGTTCTTTATGATCTTGAAAACTTAGGTACTGGCAAAGGTCGTATTTTAAGAGTCTACATCGACAAAGAAACAGGAGTGGGAATTGAAGACTGCTCAAATGTTTCAAAAGCACTAAACCTCAGATTAGATGTTGAAGATATAGTTCCAGGTTCTATGTACAATCTAGAAGTTTCAACTCCAGGTTTAGATCGCAACCTTAAGAAACACTGGCATTTTGAAAAAGCAGTGGGCAAAAAAGTTTCGATTCAATTATCGAAATCTTTAAGCAGTATTGGTGCAACTGAAGACAAAGGGCTTTTATCAATGAAAAAATTTGAAGAAGTTCTAACAGCAGTCGATGCTGAAAATATGTATTTCGACATTAGATCTAATAAGATCAAAATTCCGTTTACAGCATTAGAAAAAGCAAAATTAGTTTTTGAATATAAAGTTAATAGTAAAAAGAAATAGTTGGGGGATATATGGCAGATAATTTATTTTCAGACTTAGCAAAAGTTATTGATCAAGTCGGAAAAGATAAAGGCATTGATAAAGAAGTTATTGTTGATGCTGTAAAACAAGCGATGTTAGTAGCGGCCCGTAAAAAATTCGGAACTTACCGTGAAATCGAAGCTCAGTACAATGAAGCTACTGGCGAAGTTGAGTTATACGAATTTAAAGAAGTTGTTGAACGTGAAAAATTCATCGATGAAGAAGTTGAAATTCCGTTAGACGAAGCTTTAAAGTTAGACCCAGGTGCACAATTAGACGATTCTATCGGTATTAAGTTAGATTCTTCTGATTTAGGTCGTATTGCGGCGCAAACTGCTAAACAAATTATTTTACAAAAAGTTCGTGATGCTGAACGTGAAATCATTTTCTCTGAATTTGAACAACGTAAAGGCGAAATTGCTTCTGGTATTGCACGTCGTGTTGAAAAAGGCGCAATCGTTGTAGACTTAGGAAGAACTGAAGCTCACATTCCACCTCGTGAACAAATTCCAGGTGAGATGTACAAGCCAGGTGATCGTATTCAAGGTTACTTATCAGAAGTTCGTCAAACAACTCGTGGCCCGCAAATTATCATGTCACGCGCTGATGAACGTTACTTAGTTAAATTATTCGAAATGGAAGTTCCAGAAATTTACGATGGTATCGTTGAAATTATGTCAGCGGCTCGTGAACCAGGACAACGCGCAAAAATCGCAGTTCGCACAAAAGACAACTCGGTTGATCCAGTTGGAGCTTGTGTGGGCATGAAGGGTTCTCGTGTACAAAACATCGTACAAGAATTAAAAGGCGAAAAAATCGATATCGTTATGTGGGACGAAGACGTTACACGCTTTGCTTGTAATGCTTTAGCACCGGCTGAAATCGCAAAAGTATTCTTAGATGAAGAAAATAAAGAGATGGAAATTGTGGTTCCAGATCAGCAATTAAGTTTAGCTATCGGTAAAAAAGGACAAAACGTTCGTTTAGCCGCGAAGCTTACAGGTTGGAAATTAGATATCATTTCTGTAACGGCAACTTCTGCGCGCACGGCTGAATCTATTTTCAACTTAATGTTAATTCCAGGTATGTCTGAAACTATGGCGCAAAACATCTTCCAATCAGGTTTTGGTTCATTCCAATCATTATCTTCTGCAAAAGTAGAAGAGATCATGACAATTCCAGGTTACGATGATCCAGATAAAGCACAAAAATTAGTTCAAGAGGCTACAGCGCTTATTGCTAAATATAAAGAGCAAGGTCTTGCAGTACCAACATCTCCACAAGCTGCGTTAGTTGTGGACAAACCTTCTTCTGCGAAACAAAGAGCTGAAGAACAGTTAAAAGCTGAATTGTCTAAATTAGGGCAACAGTAGTTAAGTTAGAAAGCACGAAGGGAATATAATCGCGTGAGTAATCCAAAAGTTTTTGAATTTGCCAAAGAAGTCGGAATGACGCCATTAGCGTTAATGGATAAAATTAAAGAATGGCATCTTCCTGTTAAAAATCACATGGCCGAAATTGAGCCTGAAGTTTTAGAGCAAATTAAAGCTAAACTATCAGGACCAGCAGCTGGCTCTACTGATGCTAAACCTAAAAAAGCTACTGCTCGGAAGCCAGCAGTTAAAAAACCTACAGAAGTAGCGGGTCCAACTATAGTGACAGCGGCTTCTGTAAAAAAAGCCGCTGCAGCTAAAACAGTTTCTGAGGCGAGTGAAGCCACAGCTGCAGCCTCAGCCGCGGCCGCCGCAGCTGCTGCAAAATCATCTTCAGTCATTCGTCGTAAGACAAAAGATCTTGAACCCGTAATTGTTGAAGAACCTAAAGCTAAAGTTGTCGCAAAAACTGAAGTTCCAGAAGTACAAGCTGAAACCCTAGTTGCTGAGCCAGCTCCAGTTGCTCCAATTGAAGCGGTGAAGACAACAGTTATGGTCAAAGCAGAAACAGTTGTTCCCGCAGCACCTACGCCAGTGGCTGAAAAACCAGCGGCTCCACTCCCATCTCGAAAAAAAGAAGTTAATATCGGCGATAGCGGAATTTCAAGCTCTGCTAACGTAGCTATGCCTAAAAGAAATATTATTGGTCGTATGGATTTAAGCCGCGTGCAAGCGCCGGCGGGATCTAATCAAGGATACGACAGAGGTCCTCGTCCACAAGGTACTGGCGGTGGTGGCGGTTACGCTCCTCGTCCAGCAGGTAACACAGGAACTGGTGGCGGAGGCTTCAATGCGAGACCTCAACCAGGTGGCAGAAATATTCGCGCAGGTTTTGTTGCGCAAATGCCAGATCCAGTTATGCCGACTGCAGATTTTGATACACAAAAACGTGATTTTGATAAACGTTCTAAGAGATTTGGTAATGCTCCAGCCGCTCCCGTGGCAGCAGGATTATCGGCTAAAGAAAAAGAAGCAGCTGAATTATTACAAAGCTTTAATGCAGTAGAATTTAGAAAACGTGAAATGGTATTTCAGCCTAAGAAAAAATCAGGCATGTTAAACCGTGTAGCGCTGAGAACTCAGCTCACCACGCCTAAAGCTTCAAAACGTGTATTAAAAGTTAACAACAAAATAAAAGTAACTGATGCCGCTAATGAAATGGGACTTAAAGCCACTCAATTAGTAAAAGCATTAATGACAAATGGTGTGATGGCTAACGTAAATACCGATTTAGATTTTGATACAATAGCATTGATCGCTCCAGAGTTCGGTTGGGAAGCGCAAAATGTTTACCGTACGGCTGATGAAATTGTTGTGGATACAGCTTTCGGTAATTTAGATGCAGCCACTGTTATACGCCCTCCGGTTGTGACTGTAATGGGTCACGTAGATCACGGTAAAACTTCTTTATTAGATGCAATCCGTAATGCGGATGTTGCTAAAGGCGAAGCCGGCGGCATCACTCAGCATATCGGTGCTTACTCTGTTAAAACAGAAGACGGCAGTCTTATTACATTTTTAGATACTCCAGGCCATGAAGCGTTCACAGCTATGCGTGCACGTGGAGCGAATGCAACTGATATCGTAATTATCGTAG
Organism: Pseudobdellovibrio sp.; assembly: GCA_040080445.1. Classification (GTDB taxonomy): domain Bacteria; phylum Bdellovibrionota; class Bdellovibrionia; order Bdellovibrionales; family Bdellovibrionaceae; genus Pseudobdellovibrio. Next base: position 9,479 of record JBEBIK010000016.1, on the reverse strand, counting down.
TTGCTGCAGATGACGGTATGATGCCGCAAACTGCAGAAGCTGTTAATCACGCTAAAGCTGCAGGGGTTCCAATGATCGTTGCTGTTAATAAAATGGATAAGCCAGGTGCTAATCCAGATCGTATTAAGCAACAATTAACAGAATTCGAAATCGTTCCCGAAGAGTGGGGCGGTACTACGATTTTCTGTGAAGTTTCAGCATTGAAGCGTACTGGTATTAAAGAATTATTAGAAAATATTAAATTATTAGCCGAAGTTGCAGAACTAAAAGCCAATCCTGAAAAATCAGGTACCGGCATAGTGATTGAGTCCAAACTTGAAAAAGGTCGTGGAGCTGTCGCAACAATTTTAGTTAAAGACGGTCATGTTTCAATCGGCGATTATATCGTGGCCGGTAGCATGAAAGGTAAAGTTAAGTCTTTAACTAACGATAAAGGCGAACGCGTAGAAACTGTAACGCCAGGTTTGCCAGTTGAGGTTTTAGGCCTTGAAGGTGTTCCAGCGGCGGGCGACAGATTTGACGTTGTAGTCGATGAAAGAACTGCTGAAGAAGTTGTGGGTGTACGTCGCGCTCAAACTTTAGCTGACAGCTCAAGCAAAAGAGTTTCTTTAGACGATATGTTCGCTAAAATTACTCAAGGTGACTTAAAAGAATTTAACATCATTTTAAAAACTGACGTTCAAGGTTCTCTTGAAGCGATTCAGGGAATGTTGAATAAATTAAGTTCAGTTGAAGTGAAAACTAAAATTATTCACTCGGCTGTTGGTGGAGTTACTGAGAATGACGTGATGCTAGCGCATACTTCAAAAGGTATCGTGATAGGTTTCAACGTTCGCCCAGATAACAACGCTCAAGCTAAAGCCAAACAATTAGGTGTCGATGTACGCACGTACTCAATTGTTTACGAAATGGTCGATGAAATTAAAAAAGCTATGACCGGTCTATTAACTCCTCAGTTAGTAGAAAAAGTTATGGGTGCTGCCGAAGTTCGTAATATCTTCAGTGTTCCTAAATTAGGTGTAATCGCGGGTTGTTCTGTTACTAAAGGAAAAATCCAAAGATCAAACATGCTACGTTTAGTTCGTGACGGTAAAATCGTATTTGAAGGTAAGTTAGCTTCATTAAAACGTTTCAAAGACGATGCTAAAGAAGTAGCTGAAGGCTTTGAGTGCGGTATCGGTATCGAAAACTTCAACGACATTAAAGTTGGCGACGTTATCGAAGCTTATATGAAAGAAGAAATTGCAAGAGAGTTAACTCCTCTTCCAACTAAATAGTTCTAAGGAATAGTTATGAAAAATACCGGTGACGGTCGCCGAAAAGTTAGAGTGGAAAAAGAAGTTCAAGAGTTGATCTCGAACTTTATTATTCGCCAACTTAAAAACGATCTTCCTGGTGTTGTAACTGTAACTCGCGTGCAAATGCCTGCAGACTTTAGACATGCTACTGTTTTTTTAACTTATTTTTCTCCAAGTGAAGAAAATGATAAAATCGACGTAGCTGAAATTTTACAAACTTGGGCCGTTGATATTCAAGACGAAATTGCCCATGTTCTTAAAATGCGTTACTGCCCGAAATTAACTTTCCGTAACGACGAAACTGTCGAAAAAATTCTTAAAATCGAAAAAATCTTAGCTGAAATAGCTCTTGATCCTGAGGTGGCAAAAGCCATCGAAGAGGACGTAGATTGAACGGATTACTTTTAATTAATAAACCTCAAGGGCTCACAAGCCATGATGTTGTGAGCCGTGTGCGCCGTATTCTTCAAACAAAAGAAGTGGGTCACTCAGGAACTTTAGATCCATTAGCTACAGGGTTAATGGTGCTTTTAATAGGCGAGGCCACCAAGCTCAGCTCTTACGTTACTGAAGGTGATAAGTCTTATAAAGTGGGCGTAAAACTAGGCGTCACTACAGATACTCTTGATGTTACTGGCCAAGTTTTATCTGAAAAAGCTGTTACTCAAAATTTAGATGAAATTAATAATTCAGCTTTAAATTTAATGGGCGCATTAGAGCTTCCGATTCCAATGTTTTCAGCTAAAAAAATTGATGGCAAAAAACTTTATGAATACGCACGTGAAGGTGAAGTCATAGAGCAGCCTCGCAAAATTATGAAGTTCTGGAATATTGAACAAACGCCAGAAAAATTGCAGTTTCATTTACATTGTTCAAAAGGCAGCTTTATACGTTCATGGGTAGCTCTTTTAGGTGAAACTCTGGGGTGTGGAGCCACTATGCAAAGCCTCGAGAGAACGAGTTCACACCAGTTCAATTTATCGGATGCCATCACCTTAGAAGATCTTGAAAAACTGAACGCTCAGGAAGTGGGCAATAAGCTTATTTCTTTAGATCAAGCTCTTAAAAACGTTAAATCTATTAGAATCAAAGGGCAGGATGCGGTCTTAATGAAAAACGGCCAAATCAGTCATCCATTACGCTCTCAATTGATTACGCGCTTCAATCCTGAGCTTGATGAAGTGATTCAAATATTACCTGAAGAAAAGGGCAAATTGCTGGCTTTAATCGGACTTGAAAAAGGCCAAGGCTTTAAGATTAAAAGAGTCTTTAACTGCTGAAATCCCTTGAATATTTTAAGATAGATTGTTAAAAATTGTGCTCTGTCTCAGGTATCGTCAGCCATGACGTTATCACGGGATAGATAACCCAAGTCTAAAGACTTACAAACTAGGAGAACGTTAATGGCCGTTACAAAAGTAAACAAAGCAGAAATTCTTAAGAAATTCAAAACCGCAGATCTTGATACTGGTTCACCAGAAGTTCAAGTTGCGTTATTAACTGCACGTATCAACGATATGTCAGGACACTTTGCTACACACAAAAAAGATCACCATGGTCGCCAAGGTTTGATCGCTTGCGTAAATCAACGTCGTAAATTATTAGATTACCTTAAAGGTAAAAACCAAAGCCGTTACGAAAAATTAATCGCGGCTCTTGATATTCGTAAATAATCAAAAATTTAGTTTCACCAAGAAGGCCCAGAAAAGGGCCTTCGAAGTTTTAGAGCTTTTCAACTTTTTTCATATTCCAAGCTCAGCAGACATAGGAGTCACATGGTTAATACAGTAACAACCACAATCGCAGGCCAACAAATTAAAATCGAAACAGGTCGTTTAGCTAAACAAGCTGACGGTTCAGTTTTAGTAAGCTCTGGAAACAATTCAGTTCTAGTAACTGTTGTTTCATCTAAAACAGCAAAACCTGATCAAGGTTTCTTTCCTCTTTCAGTTGAATTCCAAGAAAAATTCTACGCTATCGGTAAAATTCCGGGCGGCTATTTCAAACGCGAAGCTAAACCTTCTACAGAATCAGTATTAAACGCGCGTATCTTAGATCGTCCAATCAGACCTTTATTTCCTGAAGGTTACTTAAACGACACTCAAGTTGTAGCTACAATTTTAAGTGCTGACGGTGCTTTCCCAGTTGAAATCTTAGCTTCATTAGGAGCTTCAGCTGCATTACATATTTCTGATATTCCATTTGCAGGCCCAACAGCTGCGTGCCAAGTTGGTCGCGTTGATGGACAATTTATTGCAAATCCTACTCCAGAACAAAAAGCTAAATCTGATATGGACATCATCGTGTCAGGAACTAAAAACGGTATTTTAATGGTTGAAGGTGAAGCTCAGTTTATTACTGAAGCAGACGCTTTAGCAGCGTTAAAATTTGGTCACCAATCTTTATTACCTCTTTTACAAATTCAAGAAGAGTTAAGAGAAAAAACAGGATCAGTAACTAAACGTGCATTTGTGGCTGCGGTTGTTGATGCTGATTTCAAAACAGCTGCTGAAAATCTTTTAAAACCATTAATCGAAAATGCAATGTCTTTGAAAATCAAACAAGATCGTTATGCAGGATTCGACTCGGCTAAAACAGCTGTTAAAGAACAATTAGTTAAAACTATTACTGATGACAAATTAAGACTTCAACGTGAAAAAGAACTTTCTGGTATCGTTGAAGACGTAAAGTACAAAGTGGCTCGTTCAATGATTTTAGATAAAGGCGGACGTATCGACGGCCGTGATTTAAAAACAGTGCGTCCAATTGCTTGTGAAGTTGGTTTCTTACCTCGCGCGCACGGTTCTGGTTTATTTCAACGTGGCGAAACTCAGTGTTTAGGTACTGTTACTTTAGGTACTGCTGACGACGAACAATCAATCGAAGGATTGGGCGGAACTTACAAGAAGAAATTCTTATTACATTACAACTTCCCTCCATTCTCTGTTGGTGAAGTGGGACGTTTCGGCGGTCAAGGTCGTCGTGAAATCGGTCACGGAAATTTAGCAGAACGCGCGATCAAAGCGATCATTCCTGATCATGTTAATTTCCCTTACACGATTCGTATCGTGGGTGAAGTTCTTGAATCGAATGGTTCAAGCTCTATGGGTACAGTTTGTGCCGGAATTCTTGCTCTATTAGACGCTGGTGTTAAAATTAAAGCTAATGTAGCGGGTATTGCTATGGGTCTTATCAAAGAAGGCGACAAAGTTGCTGTTCTTTCTGATATCTTAGGTGATGAAGATCACTTAGGAGACATGGACTTTAAAGTGGCTGGTTCTACTCAAGGTATTACAGCATTACAAATGGACATCAAAATCGATTCAGTCAGTTTCTCAGTTATGGAAACTGCATTGAATCAAGCTAAAGATGGTCGTTTGTTCATTTTAGCTGAAATGGAAAAAGTAATTAAAGTAGCACGCGGTCAAATTTCTGAATTTGCTCCACGTATTGAAACAATTAAAATCAAAGTTGATAAAATTCGCGAAGTTATTGGTTCAGGTGGTAAAACTATCAGAAGCATCACTGAGCAAACAGGTGTTAAAATTGAAATCCAAGACGACGGTACTATCAACATCGCTTCAGCTGACCCATTAGCTACTAAAAAAGCCATCGCCATGATTGAAGCTATTTGTGCTGAAGCTGAAGTTGGAAAAACTTATAGCGGCAAAGTAATGAAAATTGCTGAGTTCGGTGCTTTCGTTGAAATCTTACCTAATCAACAAGGTCTCTTACATATTTCTGAAATTGCTAACGAACGCGTTCGTCAAGTTTCAGACGTATTAAAAGAGGGCGAAATGATTGACGTTAAAGTTTTAGAAGTTGACCGTGCTGGTCGCATAAAGCTTTCTCGCAAAGCTTTATTAACTCAGTAGTGTAATGAACGCCTATAAAAAATCAGTATTACCAAATGGAGTGCGAGTTGTTACCGAACAACATCCGCACTCTCGGTCTGTTTCTATTGGAGTGTGGGTATTAACCGGCACTCGCGATGAAGAGCCTGAAGACGTGGGTTTGTCTCACTTCGTTGAGCATTTGGTTTTTAAAGGCACTAAAACACGTACCGCTTATCAGATTGCAAACTCATTAGAATCTCTCGGTGGTGACCTCAATGCGTACACCACGCGTGAATACACGAACTATCATTGCTTAGTTTTAAAAGAAGATTGGACCACTGGTTTAGAAGTATTATCGGATTTAGTCTGCAATATGAAAATCTCTAAAAAAGATTTTGAACTTGAGAAAAAAGTTATTCTTCAAGAGATTGCTATGAGCGACGATACGCCTGAAGATTTAATCTACGATTATTTTTTTGAAGGCGTTTACAAAAATCATCCATTAGGACGTCAGATTTTGGGTTTAAGTAAAACCATCGAAAAAATGACTCAGAAAAAAGTTTTTGAATTTTATAAACACTTTTATCAAGGCGAAAATTTAATTATTAGTGCGGCAGGCCCAGTTGATCATGATCAATTTGTGATTCAATGCCAAAAATTATTTAGAACTCGCAAAAAATTTACAGCTAAATCAACAAGACGAGCTCCTCGCTGGAAAAATACACGTAAAATTTACGAACAAGATATGGAGCAAGCTCATATTCTGGTTGGTTTTCCGGCCACAAGCTTTCATGACAAATATAGATTTGAAGCTTTCATCGTTAACGCACTTCTAGGTGGTGGCATGACTTCAAGATTATACCAAGCCATTCGAGAAAAGCAGGGTTTGGCTTACACAGTTTTTTCAGGCCTTAACACCAATGTCGATTCGGGTAACATAACAATTTATGCAGGCACTGATGCAAAAAATGTTAAAAAAGTGATTCAGATTATTTCGGAAGAACTTCTTAAAATTAAAAGACATGGTCTTAAAGCAAGCGACATTAAATTATTTAAAACTCAAGTACGCGGCCAGCTTTTAATGGGCTCAGACGAAATCGAAAATCGCATGGGTTCACTAGGTATCAACGAAATGATTTTTAAAAACTATCGCTCTGTTGAGCAAGTTATAGCTGAAGTTGAAAAAGTAAATGAAGATTCAATTCAGGCTTACATTGATAAATATATAGATTTAACTAAAACCTCAGTTATTTTAGTTGGGCCAGGACTTAATCAACATAAAGAATGGCTCGAAAAATACAACTTCGCAAAATAGGAGTATTTATGAAAATGAGAATTAAAACACATCCACACTTTAAAGGTGAACTACCAGCTTACCAGTCAGCTGGCGCCAGCGGGTTTGACGTAAGAGCCCAACTTGAAGGAAAAACTTTAACTCTAAAAGTAGGCGAGAGAGCACTCGTGCCCACAGGCTTATCTTTTGAAATTCCACTGGGTTACGAAATTCAAGCTCGTCCGCGTAGTGGTTGGGCAGCAAAGCACGGATTATCTTTAATGAATACTCCTGGAACTATTGATGCCGATTACCGCGGCGAAGTTAAAGTTATTTTAGTTAACTTAGGTCAGGAAGATGTTGTGATTCAAGATCAAGATCGTTGTGCACAATTAGTTGTGTGCCCGATTTATCAAGCTCAGTTTGAATTGGTTAATGATTTATCAGATACCGAGCGTGGAGCTGGTGGTTTTGGTTCGACTGGTAAAGCTTAAGTTACGTGATTCGTAATCCAAGCCACTAATACAAGACCAAAAATAACGCCTACAATTTTGTAGGCTCTTTTTTTCTCAACTCTGAAATTATCGCAAAGACCTACGATACTGAGTAAAGAAGAAAAAGCAAAACCTACGATTGAAATCACTGAAAGATACTCCGAAAATATTTGAAAAATATAAAACGGAATAGAAGACAAAACGACCAAGGTAAAAATCTTTCTAAAATTTTCAGTTTTATTTTCAAAAAATTGAAAGTAGTAATACAAAAATAAACTCATCATAAGTGCCGCAATAGTCGAAACAATTGGCATTAAGAATAAACCTGCGGCCACACGGTAAAAATTAAATTTTAAAAGGCCTGCTAAAACACCAGAAACCACGGCTAATATTAAGTGCACCACAAATAGCGAAGCCCAATTCCAGTCAGGTAAATGCGAAATTCTATTTACAGGATGTTTAACAAATTCGATTAAAAATTCAATTAAGGCTTTAAAATCGACATTTGGTTTGTGATTGGGGCTGACGTCTCTCATATAGGTTCATTCTCTGCAAGTTCGATACAGTGGTCAAGAAATCCATCATAAAACATGGGGCTTTTATCTGGGAGTGTGTCCGAATAAGGTTCAGTACCGAGGCCCATCATTTTAAAGTAAAGCTTGTGTAATAAATAGCTCAGCGGAGTGCGTATTTTATTGGTGCTAATTTTATTTAAATCTTTTGGCACAATAGTAAAAGTTGAATCAGGATATTGTTCAAAAATTTCTTTGAATTCTTGGTAAGTATTTTCGCTTAAAATAAAGTGAAAGCATTTGTCAGATTGGTTCTTAAGCCATTTTTTAAAAACAAAAAAGCGGTGGTTTTTAGACCTAAAAGGCATAGGCGGTGAGAGCACTAAGTAACCATGGGCCGCGATAAAATCTTGAAGTTCTGAGCCTAGCCTAGGGTAGAAGAAGAGGCTGCGCATTCCGGTCACAAACACCACAGGGTATTTGGTCATGAGGCAGTTAGGTCTAAGGACGAGGTTATCGAGATTCATAGGATCTAGAATAGAAAATAAACACTAAATTTGGCAAACTGTAGTTATGTTATCTAAAAGAAAATCCTGTTATTGTGCCTTTTGTAAAGTTGAGCGAAAAGTATACGCTAGTAAACATTTGTCTCTAGTCGACATTACAGGCTTGGTTTTTTTGGGCATTATTTGCACATATGCTGTGTTTAAAAGTTTAGATCCAAGAGGATTGTTCTTTGTGGGTTTACTTATGCTTGTTGGCGAGGCTTTTGCGCAGGCTAAGTGGCGAGGTTCGATGATTTGTAGTAACTGCGGTTTTGACCCTGTCGTCTACGTAAGAAGCCCAGAGCAAGCAGGGCTTAAAATTAAAGCATTTTTAGACAAACGCGCCGACTCTCCAGAGTATCTTTTAAGGCCGCCAGTGGTTCTCCCTCTTAAAAAAGAAACAAAAGGCAAAAATCTTTCTTTAAAAATGTAGTCAAATGAAACTATAATTCGTGGTGTGAAATACTTTTTCATTCGAATAATGATTTTAATTCTTATTAGTCCTTTTGCCTTTGCTGTGCAAAAAGCTAAGATTTTTAATGAACAGACTGAAATTTACAGCGACGCTGATTTTGATGCTGAAGTGATAGATGAAGTTTATAAAGGTGAAGTTTACTTTATCTCGTCTAAAACCTACGGGCCTTTTTATAGAATAAAACTTAAAAACGGAAAAATTGGCTATATTCCAGACACCGAAGTCGACATCGAAGGCAAAGGCCGCATTAAGCCCAAAGATCTCGACGCTGAAATTTTTGAAAGCGAAAAAAAATACGCAGAAATGTTTGGTGATCAGGACGACGAGGAAATGGAAGAGGGTCTTTTTGGAATTACTCGTGCGGGTCCAACTCTGCAGCTCATTAATTTTCATGAAAACACTTTAGGCTCTGACCAAATAGATAATTTATTAGCCTACGGCTATAAATCAGTTTCAGATATTGCGTGGAGCGTATTAGGAACTTTTTCAGTACCAAAATACTACGAAGAAAAAACAGGTGGCACGGCTCGTGGGGTTAAGCTTTGGGCGGATATGGGTTTTTCGAGCCCTATTACAGATTTTGGATCTACAGAAATTAGATACTCAGCTACAATCTTCACGCATATCTCGGCTATAAGCCTCGACACGCCAACTCGTAAGTACGATCTACAGGATATCACTTTGGGGCTGGCTTTAGAAGTTGGCTGGATGATTAAGATCAAACGCAGTGCTATTGATCTTGCAATTAAGTATTACTTTGATAAATCTTCTTACGCGGGTTTTGGACTATCATATTTATTTTAGGAATTAAGTCATGATTCAGGTTTTATCTTCAGAAATTATAAATCAGATAGCCGCTGGAGAAGTTGTTGAACGACCTTCACACTTAGTTAAAGAACTTCTCGAAAATAGTTTAGATGCAGGTAGTGATCAAATTACAGTTGAAATAGCTGAAGGTGGAAGGTTTATTCGAGTCCTAGATAACGGGGCTGGTATACTTTCAACAGACTTAGACAAAGCCTTGCAAAGACACGCCACCAGTAAAA
>JBEBIK010000015.1:0-13998 GCA_040080445.1 Pseudobdellovibrio sp. | reverse complement strand
CATACATTTCTGACCCCATTTTAAAAATATTTTTAGAATAATCTAAAGCGACTTGCCCTTGCTCTGTTAAAATTAATTTTTTATGTTGCCTATCAAAAAGTTGAACACCAAGGTTATCTTCAAACTGTTTTAATTGAGCCGATAAAGTCGGTTGCCCGAGACGTAGTTTCAGCGCCGCTTTTGATACGCTACCCTCTTCAGCAATCGTCTTAAAATAAAATAGATGATGATAATTAATCCATGGCCCCATTTGCACCTCAAAATACTAGTATTGCTAAATACGATATTAGTCAATTTTATTATCGATTTGAAGTATGTGTAAAATAAGTCGATAATTTTGTTAAAGGAAACCTATTAATATGAATCTAACAAAACGAATTTTTCTTTTCATGGCCGTAAACATTTTAATTATTGGTATGATTTCAGTGCTTTTGTCTGTTCTGGGTGTGCAACCTTACTTAACAGCAAAAGGCATAAACTACCAATCTTTGATGATTTTTTGCGTAATTTGGGGTTTTGGCGGAGCCTTTATATCCTTAGCTCTTTCAAAATTTATGGCTAAGAAAATGATGGGTGTAAAAATAATTGCACCTGACAGCCGAGACCTAAATGAACAAAAACTAGTTCAAAAAATTTATGCATTCTCTAGAAATGCAGGCCTCAAAAAAATGCCCGAAGTCGGATACTACGAATCTGATGAACTCAATGCTTTTGCAACTGGTGCTACAAAAAGTAGTTCTCTTGTTGCTGTGTCAACTGGCTTACTAAGTCGGATGAATGAAAAAGAATTAGACGGAGTTCTCGCGCACGAGGTAGCTCATATAGCCAATGGAGATATGGTGACCATGACGCTACTACAAGGTGTGGTGAACTCTTTTGTAATGTTCTTAGCACGTGTACTCGGCTTTTTTGCCGGTCAATTTGTTGATGAAGAAAAAAGAGGGATCGTGCAGTTTGGTATTGTTATAGCTCTAGAAATATTTTTAGGAATGCTCGGCATGATGGTGGTTTCTTACTTTTCAAGAAAGCGTGAGTACAAGGCCGACGCTGGTGGCGCATCACTTGCAAATCGCGAGAGCATGATTGCAGCCCTTGAAAAACTTAAACAAAATTATCAATCTGTGATCAATAAAGAAGATGAACAGCCTGCTTTAGCAACGCTTAAGATATCGGGAAAACCTAATGGATTTTTAAAACTCTTTTCAACTCACCCTGATATAGACGACCGAATTCTGAGACTTAGAAATGCCATGCACTAGTTTTAGATGATATCTAATACGTTTATAATTTCAATTTTTTGAGAACTGATTTTTAAGGCTCTTGGCTTATCCAGCCAAGTGCCTAGATTAATAGATCTTACTTTTTTGCCATTTACTTCAAATTCATAATCGTCAAATACATGCATATGACCTGTTACTATAAGATCAAAAGGCTCTTCAACACGATGTACATTCTCAGCGTAGGTTCGTATTAATTTTTTTACTTTTTCTGAGTTTTCAATAGCATAACGACTAGTTTTTTTGCGACTTTTTTGACTTTGATTTTCGCCGAACCATTTCCAGAAGTAGCCCGATAGCAAATGCCCAAGCGGCTCTACGAGTGGATGGCGCACAAGCGCTCGGTATCTTAAATAAGCTTTGTCATCAGGGTTAATAAAATCACCGTGTTCAACTCTTACTTTGTAATTAACTAAATCGAAATATTCGATGTCTTCAATGACTTTAATACCGAGCTCTCTGGTCCAGAAAGTATCAATGTGAAAGTCGTGATTACCTTCGAAATAATAAACCACACCGCCGCCATCTTTAAATTTTTTAATTTCATTGATAATGACTGCGTAGTGATCGGTAAACGCAGAGCCATTTGAAATCCACATATCAAAAATATCGCCCAATAAAAAAAGATGATTTTGTTTTGGATTTTTGTTCAGCATAAACAAAAAACGCAACAGAGTATTTCCGTTGCGTTCATTGCTATCTTTTAAATGTAGGTCCGATATAAACCAAGAATTCACTGGCTTAGTTTTGTAAATCGATTCCCTGTTTTTTTCTGATAAATGCTGGCACTTCTAAGATATCGCGTGCAATTTTACGCGCGTCTTCGAATTGCTTTTCTTCATCCATCATCGAAAGCTGTTCAGGGTGAATTGATTTATCGTGGTTACCAACTTGGCCGATTTGTGTTTCACGAAAGGCTTTTGCCTTAGCTAACAACATATCACGAGCTGTTGTGCCATTAGTTGAAGAAGCCGCCACTGGAGAAACTTCAGTTGAGAAGTTTGATTCAGGAGCACCTAAAACTGTTTCAGTCGTTTGAAAATCAACTAGAGGTGGAACTTCCATATCCATTTCGTGAATCATTACATCGTGAGTGAATGACTTAATCGACTCTTGAACATTATCAATTGAAGGTAAGCTTTGAGTTGTTTGTGGAGGCATCATCACTTGCGCAATGGGAGCCGCAGGTTGCATTACAGGAGCTTGCTGATAAGGCTGTTGTTGGTATTGAAAACCTTGTTGAGGTTGTTGATACATTGGTTGCTGAGGAGCTGGTTGTTGCTGTTGAAATTGCATTGGTTGATTTTGCTGTAAAAAACTTTGCATAGAATTTGGTTTCGCAATTCCATCGCGTTTTTCATCGTGGCTAAAACCAGTTGCAATTACAGTTACACGTACTTCGTCATTTAATGTTGGGTCGATAACTGCACCAAATATAACTTCTGCATCTTCGCTGGCTGCGTCTGTAATTAATTGAGAAGCTTGATCCACTTCATATAAAGACAGATCAGATCCACCTGTTACGTTGATAATGATGCCAGTAGCGCCATCAATTTTAACATTTTCTAATAATGGAGAAGAAATAGCTTGAGTGGCGGCTTCGATAGCACGGTTCTCACCTTTTCCAGATCCTGTACCCATTAAAGCTAAACCTTTATTTTGCATAACAGTTTTAATATCAGCAAAATCGAGATTGATTAAACCACGGATGTTAATTAAATCTGAAATACCCTTAACAGCCTGATGTAAAACTTCGTCTGCTTTTTTGAAGGTTTCTAAAAGTGGAGTTTTTTCGCCAGCGATAGATAATAATTTTTGATTTGGAATTACAACTAATGCATCTACGTTTTCTTTTAGTTCTGCTAAGCCGCCTTCAGCGTGCTTTCCGCGTTTTTTACCTTCGAATACGAATGGCTTAGTTACAACACCGATAGTTAAAGCACCTAATTCGCGAGCGATTTTGGCTACGATTGGAGCTCCACCAGTTCCAGTACCGCCGCCCATGCCAGCCGTTACAAAAACCATGTCAGAACCTTTTAATTGATCAACGATTTGGTTGTAAGATTCGATCGCACTTCTGCGGCCAACATCTGGATTAGCTCCAGCGCCTAAGCCTTTTGTAAGATCTGCACCTAATTGAATTTTATAACCAGCTTTACTTGAATTTAAAGCTTGAATATCAGTGTTAGCTACTACGAACTCAACTCCTGCCATTCCAGTTTCGATCATTGTAGTTACAGCATTACTTCCGCCGCCGCCTACGCCAACAACTTTAATGTTAGCTCCTATATTTACGTTTTCCTCAAGTTCAAACATGTTCCCTCCGTAGAAAAAAATTTGTTAAAATAAATCGTTAAAAAACTTTTTAACTTTCGATGATAATTCGAAAGATCCATTATTATTTGATGAGAACATTCCAGCAGATTCTTTTCTGATGTAATATTCTTTCTTTTGCTCAAGACCGTGCATCAAAAGTCCTATTGATGTTGCAAACTCTCCGCCCTTAACAACGTCTTTTAGTCCGCCAACTTGTTTTGGCATACCACGACGAACAGGAATATCAAAAATGAACTCACCCATTTCAATAATGCCATCTAAACTACTAGTTCCGCCGGTCATAACAATGCCCGACCCTAGAACTGGCTGCAGGCCACTTGAACGAATGCTATTTGCAATCATACCCAAACACTCTTCAGCTCTGGCTTCGATAATATGAGCTAATTCTTTACGAGGAATTGTGCGAGATTTACGACCGCCCACACCTTCAACTTCAACGATGTCATCGTCAGAAACCATTGAGGCTACTGCTGAACCGTATTTTTTCTTTAATTCTTCAGCTGCAAATTGTGGAGTTCTTAAACCAACAGATATGTCGTTAGTAAAATGTGCGCCACCAACTGGGATAACCGCTGTGTGAGCTACGCTACCGTTTACAAAGTAAACGATTTTGCTTGATCCGCCACCGATATCAACCGTGCACACACCAAGATTTTTTTCGTCTACACTTAAAACTGCTTTGCTCGCCGCTAAGTGATCTAAAACAATACCCATCACTTTGAAGCCGGCTTTTTCGATACATTTAATTAAATTTGAAATCGCAGGCTGACTTGCAGTTACGATATGAACGCTAGCTTCTAAGCGAATTCCCGACATGCCGATAGGATCTGAGATTCCGTCTTGCGCGTCGATTTTGTATTCACGAGGAATCACGTGTAAAACCATGCGATCAGCAGGAACCATAATGGCTTTGGCTGCTTCGATCACGCGCTCTACATCTTGCGTGCTCACTTCTTTATTTTTGATGGCAACCATTCCTTTAGAATCGAATGATTGAATGTGGGTTCCGCTAACTGATATCCACACTTCGTTAGTCGTAAAACCAGACATCAACTCAGCTTCTTCTTTGGCTTTACGAATTGAATCTGTTGTAGATTCAATGTTGACCACCACACCGTGTTTTGTTCCGGTATTTGGAGCTAATCCTACACCTACAACGTCGATCTGAGTTTCAGGTCGCATGGAGTTGTTGTTAGTTGATTGACTAACTACACTGTAGACTAATTTTACTGTTGAAGATCCGATATCAAGAGAAGCCAATACTGGGCCGTTATTTGAAGTACTCATCCGTAAGTCCTTTAGACTGTTGTAGTCTTTAAATTTGTTCGAACTCAAGCGGTCGATCCTTTTCTATGTCAAAATTGCAAATCATGTTGTGAAAAATATTCAACTACTTGGGTGCATTGCTGCACTCAACATAAGCAAAAACCATCCAGACTAATGCCTATATAGACTTAAGCTTAGGGATTCTGCTGCAACCTGACAAGAACTTTTTTAGAGAGATTTGCGTCTATGACGCGCGCCTTAAGATTGCGGCTTTCGAGATAGTCAATCACTTGTGAAATGCGTGTCGATTTAATTTCAAACTGTTCTTCACCGAAATTTACTTTGGTTTCACTTTGTAAAAGCTTTATCCAGTAACCTTCTTTTTTATCGTAACCAATTTCTGAAACGTGCGCGGCACTCATGTTTCCAGACTCTGGCAATGCTTTTATAATATTAATTGCACCTAAACGAACCTTCTCGTTACTTAAAAATATCGAGTCGTGAGTTACGATAGCACTCGGTGCCGAGCCCGTATTAATTTTTTCGAGAACTCTTCCAGATTTCGTAATAGGACGAATAACAGAAGCGACATAATCCATTTTAGGAAGACCATCTTGCGATAAAACCAGAATAGCTATTTCGTCAGGCTGAATAATCAGCTGTATTCCAGAGGGCCAAGCACGAGAAAGCTGAAATTCTTTGATCCATTTTTCTTCTTTAAGCGATTTTGAGATCTGACTTAAAGGAGCTTTCCACATCGAAGTACCCTTAACATTGTCGAGCTTAAGCTGCAGTTGTTTTACCTTAGAAACGACATAACTTTTTTGTGAAGAGAGAGCATTAACTTTGATTTCAACGTTATCAATTTTAAAAAAGCCTTGCTGATCTAATGAATAAACAGAAAAAAATACGGCCATCGGAAATAATACGAACGCAGCAATGATTTTAAAATATTTCTTAAAAAGTCTCACAAGCTGATTTTAGAGCTAAATGGCTTTAGGTTCGAGTCTAGAACAAAATCCTAGACCTTTGTCGATACTACCTTTTAGAGATTAGGTTTTTCTTAGTGTAGGCTTTTTTGAGCTGCTCAGAATCAGCAAACCAATCTTTGTCTTTTTCAAAGTCGACGCTGAATTCATAAGTTTCATTTTTGATATCATCTTCGCTTGCGGGTCTTCGAGAGTTTTTAGAAATTTCGGCTAATACGTCTTGAATGCTCATTTTAAGCATTTTTTCTCGAGGCAAGAAACTGGCTAATAATAAAATTGTGCCCACTTCATCCATTTTAGGCACTACCGCCACTACATTTACACGAGCCTTGCGACCATCAATTATGATATCAGTATATTTAATAACTACTCGGTCAGATAGAAAACTCAAAACACTACTTTTTAATTTAGAATCTTGCTTACCCAACATGGCATCGAGTTCTAATCTGGTTTTTTCAATAAGCTGAGCTTTGCCGATTTGCTTATCTAAAATAGACTCTAACTTCGATTCGCTAAAAGAACATGAGCTGGCAAATATTGTGATAATCAATGATACAAATATTTTTTGAACATTCATGCCGAAGCTCCCCCATTCTCTTAATTGCTATTCGGCAAGTCTTTGGTCGCACATAAGCTTTTATATTAACTTAGTTTTTATTACGTCTCAAAATGAAGCGTATAATGCGAAGTGAGCTGTCAAAGTTTGTTACGCCAAGGGCTTTGCCAACTGCAATCAGTAATGCCTAGGCACGCATAAACTTTGCAAACTAAATGATATGCTCGCCTATTTAGATTTATACAGATCAAAAATTCTAAAAGTTAGCCTCAAGCTTGGTTTTTTTAAATCTTTATTTGTATCACGCCCTAGCCGGATTCTAATTTTGTTTAGCTCGGCTCTATTGTTTTACTTTTTAGCAAGTCAATTTTTTCCGCTTTGGGTGCTTTTAATTGGCCCCATAATCTGGGGAGTTCCGCATATTATTTCGAGTCTTCGTTATACTAATTTATCTTTTAGTAAATCAGCACAAACTCAACTACTCAGGTTTCAATTTTGTATTTGGTCTGCTGTTTTTGTCTACCGCCTACTCATTGATGTATTTCAATTTAAGTTGTTTTGGTATGATCGCCCACTTATGTTTGAAGTTACAGCCTTACTAGTTTCTTTTGTTTATCAATTTCATATCTATAGTCGAAATAATTTAAAGATAGATTTTGGATTTATACTTTCAACAGTTTTATTTTCGATATTGACAGTAATGACTTATTATTACCCAATTCAAACAGCACTACTCGCCCTCATAGGACACAATTATTTGCCTTTATACGCCTGGTATAAGTCTTGCCAAACACCTTCTGATTTAAAAGTATTTTTTACTTCAGCATTTTTATATATTGTCGCATCACTTTGCATTTACTTTGGAGTTTTAGATTCGGTTTATGCAACTCTACCGCCGTCAGGTAACATTGCCTTTTTAAAATGGGACTACTCAGAGGTGATCAGCCCTTTTGTAGTTGGCGAAATGGACTATAAATTTTGGTACCATATTGTGGTGCTCTATGCTTTTTCTCAAGCTATGCATTATTTTATTTGGATGAAAGCAATTCCCGAAAATTATCAATTGCAACAATACCCGCCAAGCTTTAAATGGAGTTTTAATCGTTTAGTAAATGATTTTGGTTCAGGTTCGATTTTTGTTCTGCTTGGAATTTGCTTTTTAGGTTTAATCATGTGGCTTTTTTTAGAGTTTCAAACAGCTAGGCTTGTTTATTTTTCAATAGCTTCATACCATGGCTTTATGGAAATATCGGCACTACCTTTTTTAAAATCTAATCGCAAAGATTTAAATCTATGATTGAATGCTTAACGCCTTGGAATATAATTTGGAATTTTTTCAATGCTCATCAGTGTTCTGATATTTACAATAGTACTAGTTTAGCAGACCCTGTAACTTTCTTAGAGTACTTACCTTATTTTTTAAAAACTTTTATTTTAGAACTTCCAGTGTATTTATTTTTTTTACGACATCATAAAAAATTAAACGAAATTTTGCAGATTAATTCTATTTTAAATTTTGCAACTCACCCGATTGTGTTTTTTTTAATACCTTTGATTCTATTGCAGTTTAACGCCACTTATTTGCATTATCTAGTTATTGCCGAAGTCTTTGCTCCGCTTGTAGAAGCTCTTCTTTTGATTTACGCTTACAAAGTTGGCTATGGCAGAGCATTTTTAGCAGGCATTGCCGCTAATTTATTTTCGTGGTCGCTTGGCATTTATTGGGTCTAGGGCCACTCTCCAAGTAGCACAACCTCGGTAATTATATCTACATTTGTTTTTTCTTTTACAGTTTTTTGAACATGTAAAATTAAATTCCATGTGTCTGTTGCGGTTGCTTTGTCTAGATTAACAATAAAATTGGCATGCTTTTCTGAAACCTGCGCATCGCCAATTCTAAAGCCTTTTAAGCCACATTGATCTATAAGCTGTGCTACTTTGTGGCCTTCTGGGTTTTTAAATACAGAACCACAGCTGGGCATGTCTAAAGGCTGCTTAGAAAGCCTAATTTTATTGGCTTCACGCACTTTAGCCATAATTTCAGTGTTAGGTTCCGCCGGCCAACTGAGCTGCGCACTTAATACTATATGCGGTTGCCAACCATCGGTGTGGCGGTATTTAACTTTAAGATCAGATTTATTTATTTTTTTAACCTCGCCTTGAAGACTAATCACTTCAATGCTGTCGACAAGCTCCATAAACTCGCGTGGCGAGAAATTTTCAGAAACCCCCGCATTCATCACCACTCCACCACCTACGTCGCCTGGCAAGCCTGCAAGAAAAAGTGCGGGAGCTAATTGGTTTTTGAGAAATACTTTTAGTAGCTCTGACTTTGAAGTGCCAGATAAACAATTAATAAATAATTTACCGTCTCTAATTTCATGATTGATTTCTGAAAAGCGTCTCAAACAAATTGTTAATCCTTTAATGCCTTTATCAGAAATTAAAACATTAGAGCCGCCACCTAAAATAGTAATTGGTAATTTGTTGGCCTCTGCATGTGCCAAAGCCTGCTGAAGTTGCTCTACATTTAATGGCAAACAAAAATATTCAGCATCGCCACCGATGAGCCATGATGTGTATTGCGCTAAATTAACGTTGTTTAAGATGTTCAAGGACATCGAGCCCCAACTTCCATCCGTCGCCGGCACCTAGAGTAACAAATACGTCGTTAGGTTTGAGCTCGTTTAAAATTTTAGTGAGCTGCTCAGAATTTTTTGGAGAATAAAAGCCGTGTTCATGTTTTGTTTCGGCTAATAATTTTTCTGAATTAATTCCTGGAATTGGAGACTCACCCGCAGCGTAAATATCTCCAAGAAATAAAACGTCGGCCTGATTAAAACAAGTTTTGAAATCTTGCCAACAGTGCTCAGTCCGCGAATATCGATGAGGTTGAAAATACACTACAATACGATTTTTTTCATACTTTTCGCGGAAGGCTTGTAAAGTAGCTCTTACTTCTGTTGGGTGATGCCCATAATCATCGTAGACTTTAACTTGATTAACTTCGCCCTTGTAATGAAAACGACGATCTACACCTTCAAAGTGCATCAAGCCTTGCGCGCACATTTCAAAATCAATTCCAGCGGCCATTCCAGCAATTAAACTTGCTGTTGCATTGAGAGCATTGTGTTTGCCTGGGGCATGTGGCAAACGAAACTCGCCGATTAATTTTTTTAAGCCCTCGTTTACATTATTTTTATAAATAGTATAAGTGCCTTTTTCGCCATCGATAATGTAATCATTTTTTAAATCAAAACCGTAAAACACAATACGTTTAGAAAAGTTAGAGAACAATTCACGAACATCAGGATCATCGCCACAAACTATGACCATTCCGTAAAAAGGAATACGGTAAGCAAAATCTAGAAAAGCTTTTTTAAGGTTTTCAAAAGTTTTAAAGTGATCCATGTGGTCTGAATCGATATTAGTAATAATAGCAATTTCAGGAGAAAGCTTATTAAAGCTGCCATCGCTCTCGTCGGCTTCAGCAATGAGCCACTCACCTTTACCAAGTAGCGCCGTTGATTTAATTCTTTCAAATCGGCCACCCACAACAATAGTTGGGTTTTGTCCGGCCTCTAAAAAAATAGAAGAGATTAAACTCGTAGTAGTCGTTTTACCGTGAGTTCCTGCGACGGCAATACCACGACGTAAACGCATAATTTCGGCAAGTGCCTCAGCCCGTGGAATTAAAGGAATGTCTTGAGCTCTGGCTTGAATAATTTCAGGGTTAGAGGGAGCAATAGCACTTGAATAAACCACTACGTTAGCATTACCAACATTAGCAGCCTCATGACCTTTATAAACCACTACACCTAATTGCTTGAGTCTTTCGGTATTAGCATTTTCGCCCGCATCAGAACCTGTAACTACCGCCCCGATATTATGTAACAGCTCAGCTAGGCCGCACATTCCTATGCCGCCTATACCAATAAAGTGAAATTTTGCGTTTTCTAATTTCATAACATTAATTCACCAAATTATGACGAGATTGTCATGTAAAGAATTAAATTTGAGATAAAATATCATCGGCTATTTTAGAGGCGGCGAATTTAGGAGCTAAAGTCCTTAATTTTTCAGACATTTCTTTTCTAATAGTTGGATTGTCGAGCATTTTGAGAATAGTTAGGTAAAACTCATTTTCATTAAACTCATTTTGTTTAAATAAAAAACCAGCATTCTTGTCTACAACAACTTCTGCATTTCTTAACTGATGGTCATCTGCCGCAGGTAGTGGAACTATTAAAGGCACCACTCCAAATGCCGAAGCTTCGGCAATTGTGCTGGCGCCGCCGCGGCAAAACTGAATATCGGCTCTGCGGTACTGGTTGGGCATATCAAATATGAATTCATGCAGCTCAACACACTTTGTAGCGCCATACTTTTTTTTCATATTTTCAATGTCAAGCGAACCCGTTTGATGAATCAGGCTTATTCGCTCATGAAGTTCGGTGTGTTTTAAAATAAAGTTGGATATTTTTTCGTTTAAAAAAAGACTTCCCTGACTGCCACCAAAACAAAGTATTGTAAGTCTATCTGAAATTTTAGATCGCTCTTCATTTTGTGCGTTTTCAATTTCTTCTCGGAGTGGCATTCCAAAAACTTTATTATCTTTAGAAGACAAATATTTTTTTGATGCCTCAAATACTAAATAAGATTTATCGACAATTTTAGAAAGTAAGCGATTAGCCATGCCAGGGTGAGCATTCGGCTCCCAAAAAGCGGTTTTTTTACCTAGAAGTGCCGCCATAATTACAAAAGGCGCTGAAGCATAACCACCAACACCCAAAACGAAGTCAGGCTTGTGTTTGAGTATTAAAACCAAAGACTGAACAAGCCCGATGGGTATTTTACAAAGAGTTTTAATTTTTTTTAGTGGACTACCTGAAAAGTTAAGTTTGCCACTTTTAATCAAATCGAGAGTCAAATTTTCGCGACTCATAATTTTAGACTCGAGGCCTTCTGCCGTTCCAACAAATCTTAACTCAATATTCGGGTTCAATTTTTGGAGAGCGCGGCCAATAGCTATAGCTGGATAAATATGTCCGCCCGTGCCGCCGCCTGCAATCATAATTTTTTTAGTGCTTGATCCCGACATTAATACGAACCGGTGGAGTGCTCTTGGGCTTCAGACATTTCGATATTTAATAAAATGCCAAATAAAAAACTGAGTACGATTAGTGAACTACCACCGTAGCTCATAAAAGGCATAGTTAAACCCTTAGTTGGCACCAAACCCATAACTACACCCATATTAATAAACACTGAGAAAGCAAAAGTAGTTGTTAAACCTAAAGCCAAAGTTTTTTTGAACATATCTTGAGTTTTAATCGAAATTTGAAATCCTTTAAAGATAACAAAACCGTAAAGTGCCAATATAGCGAGTACGCCAATAAAACCCATCTCTTCAAAAAATACAGCCATTGTAAAATCGGTATGAGCTTCGGGTAAGAAAAATAATTTACCCTGACCTTGTCCGAGGCCAACACCAGTTAAACCGCCCGAATGCACTGACAACATACTCTGAATAACTTGAAAACCTTTTTTTGCAGGATCTGACCAAGGATCTAAGAAAGCCTCAATACGAGCTTTACGGTAGGGATAACTCCAGATAGCAAAATAAAATACTGGAATAGACGCAACACCCGCCGCCAACAACCATTTAAAATTTAAACCGAAAGTAAATAAAAGTGCAGTTGCTACTAACAAAATAATAACGAGACTACCGAAATCATGTTGAATATTTAAAACAACTAAAGGTATGAGAAGCATGAGTGCAGCCCAATGCCATTTGAGCTTTGCCAAAGTATTTTCATGACGACAAACCATACTTGCAAAAATAAAACTAAAAGCCACCTTCATTAACTCTGAAGGCTCAAATCTTAGGCCCAGAGGCAATTGAATCCATCGTAAAGCTCCACCTACTCGAACGCCTAAACCTGGAATAAAAGTTGCGAGTAATAGTAAAAAAGTAGCTGGCCATAAAACCCAAGACCACTTCTTAATTAGACTCATAGGAATTTGCGTAAAGAATATTAAAGAAAAAGCCGCAATAAACGTAAACGCCAACTGACGTTTAAAAAAATAAAGACCGTCACCGTCGTAAGACTCAGTGGCAAAGATATAACTAGAACTGTAAACTTGCATAAGCCCTATTCCGAATAGGGCCACTATTGATAAAAATAGACTAGATGTTAAAAAGCGCGTTTTCATTCAACTCCAAGCTCATGGCTTATTTGAATTTTTTTACGATCTCTTTAAAATAGTCTCCTCTCTCTTCATAACTGTCAAACATATCAAAGCTCGAGCAACCAGGAGACATGAGCACGATATCGCCAATTCTCGACTTTTGGTAAGCAATCAAAACCGCTTCTTCAAAAGTACCAATTAAGTAAGTTTCAGAGAAATCGCCTAAGTCGCGGTTGATACGCTCTTTAGCTTCACCAACTAAAATAAGGGTTTTAACTTTACGTTTGATCATGTTTTGTAGCGGGCTGTAATTAAGATTGGTATCTTTACCACCAGCAATCAAAATTACGTTTTCATCAAAACAATCTAAAGCACGAGAAACCGCATGCACGTTAGTGGCTTTAGAGTCGTTGTAGAATAAAACTCCGCCAACTTTCCGAACGTATTCTAGGCGGTGTCTAAGGCCTGGGAAAGTATCAATTACACTTTGAACTGCAGCGTGAGTAGCACCGTGTTCGCGAGCTAATAATAAGGCCGCCATTAAATTTTCGATGGCGTGTTTACCCTTCATCTTAATATTTTTAATTGAGAATGTTTCAATTTCTGGACCTGTGCGCACTCTTAATTCGTCGCCTACGTTAACCGCACCACCGATATTCATGATTTGAGGCTCTAAAGCGGGCTTGCGAGAGAAGTAAAAAATGCGTCCACGTTGTACTGAAGGATCGCGAGCTAACTCAACCACCGCATTGTCGTCGGCATTTAAAATTGATGTTGTAGCTTGGTTTGTATTTTTAAATATTTTACGTTTAGCATTTACGTAATCTTCCATCGAACGATAACGCTCTAAGTGGTTTTCTGCTAAGTTTGTGAAAACTATGTTAGCCGGAGAAAATTCAGCAGCATGCTCTAACATAAAACTAGATACTTCAACAATAACCACTTTAGCTTTAGTATCTTGCAGTAAATAATTAGTTAATGGAACCTCAGTCGAACCACCGATCCAACAATCAACGCCACTTTCTTTAAGCATGGATGCCGCTAAACGGCCAACCGTGGTTTTACCATTAGTACCCGTTACGCCCACAAGAGGCTCTTTTATAAATTGAGAAACGAATTCAAACTCACCTGTGATTTTAATACCTTGTTGGCGTGCGTATTCAAAAATTTTCAAATGCGGAGCTACGCCTGGAGATAAAATAACTAAATCTTGTAATAAAAATGTTTTAGGCGAGTGAGAACCTAATTCAAATTTAATATTTGTGTATCCATCGAGCTGCTCAAGCTGAGTTGAAAGTTCGGGTTTTGATTTATGATCGGTAACCGTAACTTGCGCCTCACATTTAGTTAAAAACTTTGCTAAGGCAACACCCGTTTTACC
>JBEBIK010000284.1:0-3289 GCA_040080445.1 Pseudobdellovibrio sp. | reverse complement strand
CTCCAAAAGGTAAGCTTTTTGAAGTTGAAAAATTTGATATTAGTGGTTTTTTAGAAGTGCAGAAAAAAGCCGAACTTAAAAATGAGAGTCGTAAAAAAGCAGCCTTGGCTCTCTTAGCCGAAAAAAAGCGTAAGCAAAAAGCCTTTGAAGATTCGTTTTTGTGTAAAAAGCCTTTTGGTAATAAAGATCAGTGCGTTTGGTGGCTTGAAGCTGGCAAATGTTATCGTAAAAGATGTAATGCCAGTGGTCAGTGGGGAGATCGAACCGAAAGACCCATTTCATCTTTGATCGTTTGTAAGATAGAACCCAATGTCGCAGAGTGTGACTATTAATACTTTAGTCTAGTTCCGAAATGAGTAGTTGTTAGACTTTTGTCCATTTGAAAGAATGACCTCAAGTTAGCGAAGGATTCGCTAGAAAGAGATGTTCAAATGCTCGAAACCATCATGTCCTTATTTTTATTCGCAGCTCCTAGTCCAAGCAATTACGATAAAGTTGTACAAACTTTACAACAAATTGCAGCTGCTAATCCGGCCAATGCAAAACTGATTTCAATTGGAGTTAATGATCAAGGTGTGCCTATTCAAGCTTTGCAAATAGGCGCGGGCGAGGTGAATTCATTAATTGTAGGAACTCACCATGGTAATGAGTACGGTTCAACGGCAGTTGCTTTAGGTGTGGCCGATAGCTTAGCTAAAAACCCAGTGACAGGGCAGACGGTCTATATAGTGCCAGTACTCAATGTTACTGGTTATAATAAATTCAACCGCTATGAAAACGGAATTAAAGGTTCTTTTGATGCTAACCGTGATTACACGGGTCCGTGTAAATCGGGCGCGACTTTTAATTTAAAATCAACAAAAGCAATTGCTGATTTCTTAGAGGTAAAAAATATTCAAATTTCGGCAACACTGCACACCTATTGGCCAGCAGTTGTATATCCTTGGGGTATTTCAACTCACGATTTATCAACTCCATATGATGATCAATACAAAGAGTTAGTTAAAGCCGCCACTGTAGAAAGCCGTTACCAAACGGGTAACAATACAGAAGTTCTTTACGCTGCCGACGGTACTTTTGAAGACTATGCTTATTGGAAACATGGCATCTGGTCTTTACTATTTGAATTAGGTTTTAGTCATAATCCAGATCAAACAGCTATTAAAAATATGGTGGATGTGAACGTTCCGGGAATTAGAAGATTCTTAGAAAAGTCGCCTAAGCAAAGAGTAGCCGTGCACAACTTTACTGGTCGTTGCGATACAGGTCGTATGCAAAGAATGTGGTTAGAGTAATAAAAAAATATTTAGTTTAGGCTACATACCAATATAAACATATAAACTGAAAAACACTTCCTGCGATTACGCAAAGATGCCAAAAGCCATGGAAGTGTTTGTACTTTTCATCAAGCAGAAAAAAAACAATTCCAAAAGTATAGGAAAGTCCGCCAGCTACCAGCCACCAGAGTCCGGCTGTAGGAAGTGAATGCACAAGTGGATCAAGAGCAATAACAATCAGCCATCCCATAACTACATATAAAATAATCGAATAGCGACGAGTTTTTTTGCCGAGAAGAATTTCTTGAATAATGCCAATTACAGCTAATCCCCAGATAATTCCAAAAATTGTCCAACCCCAAACACCACGTAAAATTATAAGACTGATGGGCGTATAACTTCCGGCAATCATTAAATAGATGGAGATGTAGTCCATTTGTCTGAAAAAATCTTTTACATGACCTTTAGTGCTGTGATAAATAGTTGAAATCGCATAAAGCGCGATCATCATGGCGCCATAAATGCTAAAACCCACAATTTTGTAAACATCACCTTTTTCAATAGCCACTGCTAATAAAAAACTCACGCCAGCGCAGGCCAGCAGCGCGCCAATTAAATGCGAGATGCTGTTAAATTTTTCGCCTTTATACATCTAGTTACTCTTCTTAGAGAAAAAACCTTTAGCTACATTAACAGCGTTTGAAAGAATATTGCCCGCGGTCGGGAGTTGTCCGTCAGGAGTTAACTTATCGATAATTAAAGGTAAGTACTGTGAAATTTGTTGGGCTACTAAATCTGGACTTACACCAATTTTCTGGCCAATCGCTTTTACCTTTTCGTTTCCGAAAACCTTGTTGATTTCTTCTGCGGTAAGTGGCGTATTAGCACCTTTATCAATCCATGACTGAACTTTGTCTTTATAACCACTGTCTTCAAGTTTTTTAATAATGCCGTCGATGCCACCAAATTGTTGAAATAGATTTTTGATAATTTCTACGGCTTGTGGATTTGCACGGCCAATAATATTTAATATTTGTTCTTGAATTTGTTCGACTAAACCCATGAGGCCTCCTGTTAGTTTTTAATAATAATATATTGCTTCATTATTAGGTTGGCGTAAACTCTTAATATGATTTCTAAATTCAAAACGTCTCATTTAATTATACTGGGTTTGTTACTCTATTTTTCGGTCTTATTAATTAACGACGGGTTTATGGCTTTAGACGAGTACTGGGTGGGTATCACTCGCTATATTCCAGCTCAAAGTTCTACTTTAATGAATTTAGTAGGTACAGACGATGTTAAATCTCCACTGCAGCTACTTCCCATGCATGTAGTAGCTCAAGTCGCGCTAAAAGCCGGTATAGTTTCTCCTTATTGGCAGTACCGAGCCGTGATATTTGTGTTGGGCACAATTAACATCCTCATGTTAATTTGGATTTTTTTAGAGCTCAGTCAGTTTTTAAAGCTAGACAAAAGCGAGAGTAATTTTTTATTTTTGATGTTGTTTCTTTATTTTGCGGCGCCCTTTTCTTTAACTCGCCCCATGTTTGAATCTATCGCGGCACCTTGGCTGGCTTGGGCTGGGGTCAAAGCTCTTAAGTACGACCATAATTCTAAAATCAGTGATTTGCTATGGGGAGTGTTGTTTGGTTCGGTGGCTTTCGTATTAAGGCAGCAATTAGGCTTTTGCGCTCTGATATTTATGCTACTGCCTATTCTTAAAAAGAATTGGAAGCATTTATTATATGCAGGAGCATTGGGCCTAATATTCTTCGTTTTATCGGGTATTCCAGATTATTATATACGGGGTCAATTTCATTTTTCTTTACTCAATTTAACACTCTATAATTACGCGCATGGTTCGGAATACGGAGATAGAACTATTTTCTTCTATCCGATTCTTATTCTTATTGTAGCCTTTATTCCATTTTTCATTAAAAAGTATCCAAGAGAATTTGTTTTAGACTATCTAAAAAAATACAGAAGTCTTTTAATTGTTTTGGGATTAT
>JBEBIK010000283.1:0-3294 GCA_040080445.1 Pseudobdellovibrio sp. | reverse complement strand
TAATATCAGACCAGTCATTGTGAATAACTAAATCGCAATTGGCTAAGCTAAACAAAGACTCGACTTTTTTGGCAATTAAATTTTTGTCAGTTGTTGAGGTTAATTTAAAACCAAACAACTTAGATTTGGGGCTCATTTTTTTAATTTCATTAATGAGCTTAGGATTGCGCTTAAGAGTTAATTGAATTTCGTCTTGGTCGCTATTGATTTTGCCTGCAGTTGCATCTATCGAATAGTCGCTAACGGCAGCTGCATGAATAACAAAATCATAAAAATTAATTTTAAGTTCAGTTTGTAAAGCTGTCTGTAAGTCTTTAAATGTATCAAATGCAATTTGTTTACTGGTGTTTTTAGTTTTTACAGCGTTAGTCGCGTGTACATAAGTCACTTCTATTCCCGAATCTATAAGCGAGTCGGCAAGTGCTGCGGCTGTCGTGCCTGAGCTTTTATTGGTAATAAAACGAATATCATCAATAGGTTCAGTAGTTCCACCAGAGGTAATCAGAACTTTTAACTTTGTAGGGCTAGCTTTTGGTGTAGATGATATTTTTGCAGAATTTGTAATAAGAAGGTATTTTTCAACTTCTTCAATAATTAAGTCAGGCTCTAGTAAACGCCCAGATCCGATTTCTCCACAGGCTAAAACTCCAGAGGCGGTCTCAAGTATTTCAACTTTCATGGCTCGCAATTTAGCAATAGAAGCTTGAGTTGCGGGGTGCATGTACATTTTTGTATTCATAGCTGGGGCTATCAAAAATGGTTTTTCAAAGTCATGAGCTAAAAATAAAGTGGTGAGTAAGTCATCACCCATACCGTAAGCAATTTTATTAATATAATTAGCTGTTGCAGGAGCTACTAAAATTAATTGAGCCCATCTGGCTAAATTAATATGGTCCATAACATTTCCGTTTGAATACATATCAGTAATAGGTGGTTCGCCAGTTAAGCCTTCGATGCTCGCTTTACCTATAAACTCAAGGCTGCTTGGCGACATCACAACTTTAACATGGTGGCCTTTTTGCTTAAGTTTAGAAATTACACTGCAGGCCTTATAGCAAGCGATAGATCCGGTTAAAATGATAAGTATATTTTTATTAACATTCGACATTGTCAATTAACCTAACTCCGTCAATAAAGGCGGCAATAAAACGACGGTTAAAGTGCTCTTCGAGGTATTCAACTTCAATTTTGTTTGTTGTTAAAAACTCACGTGCCTCATCAAGATTTTTAATTGTGGTTAAAGCTTTATAAATAAGTGGAGCTGTTTCGCGGCCAAGCCTAGTGAGCCTAACGTTGCGTGAACTCATCGCTAAGCCATCATCTTCACGAATTGTTTCGCAACCTATGATTTGAGTTCTTAGAAAAAAAGCCTGAGCCATATCTTCAATTAATTTGAACTGCTGAAAATCTTTTTTACCGAAGTAAGCATTCTGTGGAGCCACGATTTGAAGAAGCTTTATAACGACTGTAAGAACTCCGTTAAAGTGGCCTTCGCGGTGGGCACCGCAAAGTTTTTTAGAAAAGTCATTTTCAATTAATTGATAGCGATAGTCATCAGGGTAAATTTCTTGATAGCTAGGAAGTATTACAAATTGAATATCAGCTTCTTCGGCTATTTTTAAATCAGCTTCTAGAGTGCGTGGATATTTTTTTAAATCTTCAGGATTGTTGAATTGTGTCGGGTTTACAAAAATACTCAGTACACTTAAGTCATTCTCTTCAGCCGATTTTTTCATTAATGAAACATGTCCAATATGAAGTGCGCCCATGGTAGGTACAAAGCCAATACTCACTTCTGGGCTGATACTATCACGGTATTTTATAAACTCTTTTAAAGAGTTAAAAACTTTAATACTACTCATAGCTGTGTTCTTTATCAGGAAATTCAGAATTATTTACTTCTGTAACATAAGAGTTTAAAGATTCTGTTATTAAATCAAAACCATTTAAATATTTTTTTAAGAATTTAGGTTTGAAGTCTTTATTCATTCCTAACATATCTTGTAAAACCAGAATCTGCCCATCAGTCTCTGAACCAGCTCCAATACCAATTGTAGGAATCTTTAATTGCTGTGATATATTTTTTGCTAGTTTGTGAGGAACGCACTCTAAAACTATACTAAAACAGCCAGCTTGTTCTAGGGCTTGAGAATCATTTAAAATTTTGTCAGCATCTGCTTGAGCTTTGCCTTGAATTTTAGGGCCACCTAATTGGTGTATAGATTGAGGAGTTAGGCCCAAGTGGCCCATTACAGGAACTCCAGATTCAACAAGGTGCTTGATTAATTGTAAATGTCCTTCCGCGCCTTCAATTTTTACAGCGTGAGCGCCAGCCTTCATTAATTTTTCGACTTGATCCATTGAGTTTTTTAAGCCTTTTCGAGTACTTAAAAAAGGCATATCAGCTACTAAAAATTTATTGGGAGCACCTTTTGATACAGCTAGAGTGTGCACGGCCATTAATTGCGTAGAAGCGTTGAGGGTAGTTGAGTATCCGTGCATCACTTGCGCTAATGAATCTCCAACTAATATAGAGTCAACTTCAGTTTGAGAAATAATTTTAGCAAAGCTGTAATCATAGCAAGTTATCATAGATATTTTTTGTTTATTTATTTTTTTCTTCTGAAAATCTAAAATTGATTTCATATGTTAAATTCCTTATTGAAGCTGCTATATATATTTTTAAGGCGAGTTTCATTTTTTAAAGATTCAAGGTTAGCTAAGATAGTTTTTTCATCTTTGCGAATAATAGGACCAGTAATAGCTTTGTTTTTATAATTTAAATAATTTTCGGTAATTTGTTTTACATAGAGATCAAGTGCAGATTCTGGAATTTCGAGCTGCTGCATTTTTTCAGAAACTTCATTCCATAACATTTGCGGAAAATTGCCCGCTAAAACACACAAAGCGTGGTAAAGCGCTTTATCTTGCGAGTTCATAATTTTAAAAGCATTTTTAAATGAAGGTAGTGCTTGTTCTAAATTGTTAAAGTTGCTCAAAGCAAAATGAATTTTAGAGTAAACATCAGTTGGTAAAAGCTCAGCTGGAAAACTCATGAGTGGATGTGCGCACAACATTTTTGAATTATTGAGTGCTCCACTGAAGTGAACCACTGTTTTATTACTGTTCTTGAGATGAGTTTCATAAAATTCAACGAGGCTTGAATCTGAAATAGCGAGCCAAACGATACTTGATTGTTCTAAATGAGAATTTAGTTGTTCTAAGCTTTGAGTGCGGCTCCACTGATAAACTTGATTGGGCTTCTCAAGCAGTGAGTTCCAGTATAGTAGATGT
>JBEBIK010000014.1:0-14087 GCA_040080445.1 Pseudobdellovibrio sp. | reverse complement strand
TATAAGAGACAGGTTTCAAGAAGTTCAATTTTCTTAGTTATTTCTGAAAGTTTTTCTTGAGCTGTAGAAATTTTCATTTTCGTTTTCTGAAATAAATCTCTATTCAAACTGGAAGCATCATTATTAGTTATGCCATCTAAATCTTCACAAGTTTGAATTTCTTCTTTAAGATTATTGCATTCAGTCTTGTAGTTAGAGAGTTCTGTGTTGCAAAGCTCAGCTTCAGTTTTGTATTTTGCTAAAGCATCTTTATGTTTAGCACCTGTGACAATGAGCAATCCTTGTGACGACTCGAACGGCGATTCTTCAGAGTACTTCTTAACCAGCGCTAAGGCTTCTTGGTTTGTAGTGTCTTCTAATTTGCTTGAGCACGCATCCTCACTAGATGTGCTCAATTTATGACAACTTTCAATTTGACTGTTGGTTCTTACTTGGCAGGATTCATGCTCTTCTGCAAATGCGTTCTGAGTGGCAAAAAATAATAAAAGGCTTTTTGCAATAAATGCAGTCATTGTGATTCCCCCACATGACCCCATCGGTACTTTGGTCCAGTTACTTAAATATTAAATTTGAAAGTGTCTCAAAATAAGACTTACCTCCTTTGCATGTTTGAACTATAAAGTTAAAAAATATGAAAATTAAATTAACAAAAGACAGAGCAAAAAATATTTGGATAAACGCTCAGAGACTAGATAGCTCTAAGCCCTTCGGTAGTGGCTCAAAAGCTGTGGTTAAAGCAATTGGGCATTTAGGCTATGTGCAGATCGATACCATTAGCGTTGTTGAGAGATGTCACCACCATATTTTATTTAATCGTATTCCGAATTATAAAAAAAGTGATCTGCATAAAACGCAAAGTATAGATAAATCTGTTTTTGAATATTGGACTCATGCTTTAGCTTACATTGCTACTAACGATTTTAAATATTTCATTCACCACATGAAAAGAAGAGAAAAGTTTCCTTCGGTTTGGTTTGGTTCTGTATCAAAAGCTGAAATGAATAAAGTTTTAGGTCTTTTAAAAGAAGGCACAATTTCAATACGTGATATTAAAGACGATGTTTTAAATGAAGAAAAACATATTTGGGTGAGTCGTAAGCCATCCAAAAAAGCTCTGCAGTGGGGTTTTAACTGTGGCAAGTTTGTAATATCTGAACGTGAAGGCATGTTAAAAAAATATGATTTAGTTGATAGACATTTTAACTGGAATAAAAAACCAAAAGCTGTATCTGATGCTGAATACACCAATTATACAATCGATCGCGCGCTTCGTTCTCAAGGTGTTGTTAGTCTCGATTCAATTTGCCATTTAGAACCAAAAGCAAAATCGGCTACCTTAGAACAAATTTTAAAAAGAGTAAAAAAATCTGAACTAGCTGAGTTGCAAATCGAAGGTATCGAAAAGCCTCAGCATTGGATAAAACCCGAAGTTTTAGAAAATAAAAAAATTGTAGAGAGTGAACTCACTCACATTCTCTCGCCCTTTGACCCTCTAATTATTCAAAGAAAAAAATTAAAATCATTTTTTGACTACGAACATATTTTTGAAGCCTATGTGCCTAAAGAAAAAAGAAAATTTGGCTATTTCACGTTACCAGTTTTAATTGGAAATCAGATAGTGGCAGTGCTTGATTTAAAAACTGACCGAGAAGCCCGTGAGTTGTTAATTCAAAGCTGGCACTGGGTTGGGCCTCATAAGTCTAAAATTAATAAGGCTTTGATAGAGAGCGAACTCGAAAGATTTGAACGCTTTCAACTTCAATAGGACAGCGCGACTTAACAAAATGTGTCACTTTTTTGTTTGACTGATTTTTTTCATTCTTCCTACAATTTATATATGAATTTTGGAGGCCGCATGAAGTCAGTTACTTCGACTATTATTTTGTTCTTATTTTCTGGGGTTGCTTGGTCTTACACGCCAATTAGTGATGGCGAGTTGGCAGCGATTGTTGCTGGTTTTAACTATCAGCCTCAAGTTCAAATTTTAAAACTTCCGCAAGTTAGCTGTAAAGCCCAAGACATGGAATACACCACAACCTATCCTCAGCGTGACACGCCTTTAAATATAAATGCCAAAGCCTTTATTCCTGCAGGATCTCAAATTCCAGTCGTATTTATGCTTCCGCCACTTGGAGGCATGAATCAAATGGACGAAAAAATGGGCGAAGCTTTTTGTAATGCAAATATCGCAGCTATTTTAATTACGACAACATTAACTGGCTTAGACAGTCCAACTTTAGTTCCAGTTACAGATCATGACCATACACATCGTCGCGTGGCTTCAGCTATTAAGGGTGGAATGCTGGCGATTCGCTCTCTTCCGCAATTGAATACTTTAAAAATTGGTTTATTCGGTGTGAGCTTGGGTGGTATTCTGGGTTCAGTTGCTTACGGTGTAATTCCAGAAATTTCAGCGGCTACACTTTTAGTAAACGGCGGAGATGTTCCATTTATTTTAGCCTATAGCGATCAAAGCAGTATAATTAAATTACGTACGGCACGTATGGCAGAACAAGGCTTTAAAACATTTGAACAATATGAAACTTACCTCAGACAACATTTAACAATTGACCCACTACATTTTGCTAAATTGATAGACCCAAATACCGTTAAATTATTTTTATCGAAAACGGATAAATCAGTGCCCTCAGTAAAACAGATGGAATACTACGACGCTTTAGGCGCTCCAAAAGAAACTTCATTTTACAGCCTAAGCCACATCAATACGATCTTTTCCGTAATGGGTCTTGGCCCAGCTAAGCAAAAAATTATTCAATGGTTTCAAGGTCGTTTTTATATACCAAATCCGCGTATTGAAAATTTGCAGTAAATTGTTACTGCACTAGAAAAATTACATAGGGCCGATTTAGCAGCCAAAAGTGTGTTAAACCTTCGATATATGAAAAGTTTAGCAATTTTTTTAGTTTTACAATTGGGCGCATTTTCTCAGGCTGCAATTTACAATTACGATTATTGGTGGCCTAAAGAATTAAGCACATACTTCGAAAAAGTGAACGAAACTCGCATTACAACTCCACAAATTAGTGGCGGTGTTCAAAAGTGTATGCCTGTCTATAAAAACGCATTGTCTAAAGGCGTATTAGATATTCACTATGCCTTAGGTTATTTTGATGATTCTCAAGCCATTGACATTCTTTATGATAATAAAAATTTAGGTTTATCACCTAGTTTAGATATTGCAGTATTTGATGTGATTCGTGGTTTTTTAAAAGCTCCTTGTGCTGCTAGCAGCCCACAAAAACTTTGTGGTTTTGAAGAACAAGGGGAGCCAAATAATGGACTAGTGATTTTAACTAAAAAAATCACATTGTTAGAACAATCAGTAACAGTTCGCGTTTCTCTTTCTTATGCTTCGGCTTCTGAAAATTTTGTGGCAAACAAAACAACATTAAATGAACGTCAAAAGTTTTTAACTCAACAGTCTGAGCAGAATTACTTTGGCGCTATTGGCAGTGCTGCTGATGTCGTTATCTATAACGGGCATTCACGTAATGGTGGTGGCCCTGATTTTAATCCACCTCTTTTAAAAGATGATTTGCACGTTAATTATGATGGCTATTACCAAGTTAAAAAACCGGGTATTAGTCGTGTTCTTGAAATGATTAAAAACGGCAAAAACAAAGATCAAGTCATCGGCTTTTTCTCATGCTATTCTCAACGCTGGTTTTATGATTCAATTATGAAAGCTAATCCAAAACAAAAAGTAGTATTTTCAGCTGATACAATCGACTACCTCGACTCATTGCAAGCATCGCTAGGTTATGTAGAAGGCTTCATGCAAGGTTACTGCGGACAAGATCTAGCCGATATAGCTAAACAAAGTGAAAAAATTAAAGTTGGGTTTCAAGGCTTTCAGATTAGATAATTAAGAAGCTTTTTTTTCTGACTCGTCAATTACTGCGGGTTTTTGAAATGTAGCAGCATGGCCTTCAGCATTGAAAATTCGATTAATTTCAACCATAGAAGTAAAAACAAGAGAATCAACTTTAGAAATAGGTTGATTTGGATTCATGCGATTATTTTCTTCGATGCGAGCATTAATTCTAGAACTAATATCCGTCATCTCTTTAATAATTCTAACGATATCCATTTCAGTTTTGAAATCAGAACACATGAAGTTGTTTTCGAGAGTCATATTAGACGCTGCATCGCCGCTATTCTCAACGATGATGAAATTTACTATGCGTCTTGATAGATCAAAATAAGCCTGAAAGTCTTCGCTACTTTCAAAGGGGCTATCGACCAATTGTTTTAAAGCATTGTCGATCATATCGCCTGCACCAATTGCGGTTTTAAAGCTGGCGCGAAAGATATTAGATTTTTTCTTTATTTTGCCTTTAAGAGCTAAGCGCAGTTGCGATAGTTTGGCCTGAAGATTTAAAACATCAGATTTAACGGAGCTAGATCTTTTGAATTTCACGAATTTCGTGACCAAAAGCACAATGCCGCCTAAGAAAGCGATTTTTAAAACAGTATTGAAGAGTTCAATAATTGATTCCACGTATAATATATCGGAGTGTTACGCAGCATAGATAATAGGATATAGGTCTAGTTTAGAGTCTCTGTTTGAAGCAATTTCGGTCGCTGTTTAAAAGTTTTACAGCTAATTTGTGTTCTACAAGAATAGGGGCTATATGAAATGGGCGTGCTTACTGCAAATGCACTTTGTTGTAGAACTATGTCTACAGGAGTTATTTATGAAGAAAAATATTATGACTAAATCAGTACTTTTATTAAGCTTACTGGCTTTAACTGCATGTCCGAATTCAAAAGACGCAGCTGGTGTGATTGTACCCAACTCTAGTCCTAACTTAGGGCAAACTCTTCCAGGTTCTGGCGATCCAAGTACTAACCCAGGCGGTCAATTTGATTCACTTATAAAATCTATTCAGTGTGAAGTTCAAGGCGAAGCCACAAAAGACGGCAAATTTTTAGGTATTAGATTTACTAAAACTTCAAGTATCCCTAGAACGACAACATTAATTACTCTTGACGGAAGCCGCGGCACGAAGATCAACCTCAGACAAAAATTCTTAGGCATCGATATAGGTCATTTTGGAAACATCACAATGGAATATGTTCCGGGTAAGCTTACAAAAAGCGGTTCGGATACGCTGGTTTTAGTAAATGAAGGCCTCAATAAAAACATGCGCATGAGTCAGTCGGGTTTTGGTGGCCAGCCGGTGTCTCTTGAAGCTCAAAGTGAAGGCATGTATTTATCAATTTCTTGCAGAGGAACAGTTGGTTTTAAGAGTGGTTTATCAAATACAGCAAAAACCAACTTAGCTTGCAGAGGTAAATCTAAAACCGTGTATGGTGGAGAAGAGTTAATAGAAAAATTGATTCCTTTAAACAGCATTGTAGCTAATGAAGAATTTGACCTTACAGGTAGTGGAGCTTTGGTAGCTAAACTTGATGGTGCGGCAACGGGTATTACTTTCAGAGCTAATATCGATCAAGATTTTGCTCCAGTTGTAATTTCAAGTGCGTCGCTAAAATCACCTGCTACTTTTAAGACTTCAGACGCTCGTAACGAAGTAAGTTCTTTAACTTCTGTTAACGTAACTTGTAATATTCAGTAGTTTAAAAAATTCGTTTCTTACATTTCCAAGCAGGCAACGTCGCCTGCTTGCGTTAAATATCCGCATTGACTGTGCTTTTGATACTTTTTATCCTTTCAATACACCATGAATTTTTTTGATAAATTTGCAGATTATTTTTCTAATGATATCGCCATCGACCTCGGAACAGCTAATACCCTTGTATATGTTAAAGGGCGCGGAATTATTTTGGATGAGCCATCAGTTGTGGCCGTACAAAAAAATTATCGTGGAATGCAGAATCGTGTTCTTGCTGTAGGTAAAGAAGCTAAAGAGATGTTAGGTCGCACACCTGGAAGTATCGTAGCGATTCGTCCAATTAAAGACGGTGTTATCGCCGACTTTGAAGTGACTTCTTCAATGTTAAAATATTTTATTCAAAAAGCTATGGGCGAGAAAAAAGCCTTAGTTCGTCCACGTATTATTATCTGCGTTCCTTTCGGAATTACTCAGGTAGAAAAACGTGCTGTTAAAGAAGCCGCTCAATCTGCAGGTGCGCGTGAAGTTCACTTAATCGAAGAACCAATGGCAGCCGCAATCGGTGCTGGCCTTCCTATCACTGAACCATCAGGAAATATGGTGGTTGATATGGGTGGCGGTACTACGGGCGTAGCCGTAATTTCTTTAGGTGGTATCGTTTACTGTAAATCTATTAAAGTAGCCGGCGATAAATTCGATGAAGCTATTATCAATTATGTTCGTCGTCAGTTTAATTTATTGATCGGCGAAAGAACGGCCGAAGCCATTAAAGTGCAAATCGGTAACGCCTATCCTTTCGAAGTTGAAAAAACTATGGAAGTAAAAGGTCGTGATTTAGTAGCTGGCGCACCAAAAACTATCGAAATTACCAGTACGCAAATTAACGATGCGCTTATGGATCCGTTGTCAGAGGTTATCGATGCTGTAAGAACAGCGCTCGAAAAAACTCCACCTGAATTAGCGTCTGATATTGTCGACAATGGTATTGTTTTAACTGGCGGTGGCGCTTTATTAGCCAATCTAGACGTTTTACTACGTGAGAGAACCGGCCTACCAGTTTCAATAGCTGAAGACCCTTTGACTTGCGTTGTTATGGGCTCAGGTAAAGTTTTAGATCAACTGGATCTTCTCAGCCAACTCACGATAGACTAGTATCTTAGTATGTTAACTTCACTAGAAAGCCGACTATGGCTCGCAGTACATTTATTGTACCCCAATTCTTCGCAGGCCTTCGATGTTTATCAAGCTATTGTAGCGCAATCAGAATCGGCAATTACTCAAGAAAATAAAATTTTTGTTTTCTCAAAACTAGTTTCTGTATTTGAAAAAATACCTGCAATCAGCTCAAACCTTTCTTTTTATGAATTCGAATTTGACCAAATTGACCAATGGAAAATAATTTACAAAAGTTCTCAAAAAATTCAGCTTTTAATTTTTGTTGGTGTTTTAATTTTCGAATTAAAAATTAGCGAAATCGCGCTCATCGTGAAGCTTTCACAAGAAAAAGCTCAATTTTTATTTCATCAAATATTTAAAAAACTGGCGCAAAGTAGCGCCAAGATCAAATACAATGAACAACTTAATTTTAAAAAGCATAATGATTTTAAAATTTCGTATCTCTACACTTATGAAAACCTAATTGAATACTGCCTAAGTCAATTGCCAGCGGAAGAGTCTGAAAAAGTTAAAATAGGCCTAGAGCTTTACCCCATTTTGCAGGTAACACGTGATGAGTATCTTAAAATTATTAATCAAATCCAAAATTTAAAAGTACAAAAAAGTAATTCTGTTAGCATTAAAAGCAAATTGAGTTTAGTAACTGAGGCAAAACCTCAGGCAGCAGCAGCTGAGCTCAGTGAAAGTTCACCAACACCAGATGAAGCTTCAAAAAATAGTATTTTCAAAAATAAAAAAATTATGGCGGCCAGTTTTACAACATTGATTTTAGCTACTGCCATATTTTTTCAAATGTCAGGAATTGCCGGACACCTGATCCAAACTGATGGCAGTGTTGTTATTCAGCAGGTTGCAAAAAAACAAGAATTAGCAGTTTCAAAAGATGAAATTGCGTTAGGCTCTTTACCGAGCCCCAATGAAAATGTTCCGCCTCAAGAGGCCGAGGTGTCGGTAGTATCAGCAGATGTGTCTGCTCCGCCTGTTGTTAGCATAGCGGAGGTTGAAGCCAAACCAGAACCTAAAAAAACAGAGTCCATAGCAGAGCCAGAAGTTAAGAAAGAAGAAAAAGCAGAGGGCGGTTTGTATCGCGGCACCTTAACTGTTAGCGATCTACAAAATACCAATAAAAAATTATTACAAAAAATTAAAGCTTTGGGTGCTAAAAAGGCCGGAGAAGTTGAGCTGGGTTGGATGAAGACCAATAAAATGGCTTATTACCACTATACAATTCCAGAAAAAAACATGGAATCAGCAGCTCAGTATTTCAAAGAAGTAGGTTCTCTTGAAATTAAATTTGAGTCGCATCCAAGAGTTATACCTGCAGGAAGCAAAAGATTTATTATAGAAATTAAGGGCATTTAGTGGCAGAAAATATTTCTGCAAAATATATGTCTTTGCGTTCAGTTTTAATAATCTGGTTTATCGTATTTTCCATCGTTCCACTAACTTTAGTTTCATGGTACTCGCTACTTAAATTTCAAAGCGCTATTGAAAGTGAGCAACTTCAAAGGCTTAAAGCTAATGGCCGCGAAATTGAAGTGGTTCTTGCCGATTACTATAACCAACTCATCAGTAATCGTAATTTTTTTGGTAAGAATCCACAGTTCACTTATAATCTTTCTGTTAACGACGCGATTGCCTTAAAAGATATTTCTACAGAGTGGTTGGGTAATAATTCGGCTTCTTCAGTAGCGATCTACAGTCGAGAAGGAAAGCTCTTATCATCGGCGGTTAAAAATCATATTGACGGGGTTCAAAGCATTAATTCGAGTGGCAACGGAAAGATAATATTAAACGAAAGATATTTGAGCCATCTGTATGACAAATCTGATCTCGGTGTTATTAACATTATAGATACAAATTATGAACTTATTTTGTTCTCTAAAATTGTATCTAACACGGCTAAAATTTTAGGTTATGTAGAGCAAAAAATTTTTTTAAAAAAAGAATTTTTGATAAAAATTAAAGATAAACTTAAGTTTGAACTCATATTACTTGATGATGTTAAAAACGTAGCTTCTTCTACGATTTCTATAGAAAATAAAAGTATTATAAGCAAAAACTTAAATTTTGAAGGCATGTTTGATGTTAAAAGCAAGAACACCACCTACGGATTTATTTTATATCCAATTTTATGGGACAAATCGCTCATTAACTTGGCTATTGGCACAAGCAAAAAAGAGACACAATCATTTTTAAGCAGCGTTAACGTAGCTTTTCTTGGGGTTATCGGTTTAGTTATTCTTTTTCTAAGTGTGACAATATTAATAAGTACCTCATTATTACTACGTCCAATTAATGAGCTAATAGATGGCTTGAGAGCTTTCGAAAAAACGGATTCATTGGTTCAATTATCTGTAAAAAATAAAACTGAAATAGGTCTATTGACCGCTACATTTAATCAAATGAGTTATAAAATATTTCAGGCGCGTAATGATTTAAAGAAAAAAGTTAAAGAGCTAGAAAAAGCCAATACTAATTTAAAAGATGCGCAAACTAAGCTGGTTCACTCGGCAAAAATGACAAGCCTAGGGCAATTAGTGGCGGGGGTTGCGCACGAACTGAATAATCCGATAGGCTTTATCTATAGCAACACAACTCACTTAAAAGAATACTCAGAAAAATTATTTAAAATAATCGAAGAAATCGAAAAAAATCCAGCTCAAAGCGAAAAAATTAAAGACGATTACGAATTTGCGTATATAAAAAAAGACTTGCCGTTACTTATTAAGTCATGTCAAGACGGTGCTCAGCGCACACGTGACATCGTCATAGGTCTCAGAAATTTTTCAAGATTAGAAGAATCTCAACTTAAAGAAATCGACTTGCAAGAAGCCATCGAAACTACACTCGATTTACTTCAAGGAGAAATCAAGAATCGTATTAAGATTAATCGACAATACGAGACTATCCCCCAAATTTTTTGCTACGCCTCTCAAATCAATCAAGTGTTGATGAACTTACTATCGAATGCCGTGCACGCAATTAATGGCAACGGTCAAATTTGGATTGCGACCACGGTGCTCAAAGCCTCAGCTTCTGAGCCGGGTAAAGTACAAATTTCAATACAAGACTCTGGCGTTGGAATGAGTGCAGATGTTATTGATAAAATTTATGAGCCATTTTTTACTACTAAAGATGTCGGTCAGGGTACGGGTTTAGGTCTAAGTATATCTTATGGAATTATTCAGAACCATGGTGGCGATATTCAGGTTAAATCTGAAAAGGGTATAGGCACGGAATTCATTGTAACCATTCCTTTGGTTCAAAAGAAAAAGCCTTCGTCTCAGTTTGAGGCATAAGCTAAATTATTTTTAATTTTGTTGAGACTTATTCCGATATATACCAAGTGAATAAGTTAAGCCAAATTTTAAATTATTTAATAGTGGTTTTGGTGCTTGCTATCGCAGGAGCTTTTTTTTACTTCAAAAACAGCGAAAAGATAGCAGCTACAGTTACGCCAAAAACAGAACAAGATCTTTCTGTAAAAGAACAAGATGAAGTGGTTAACAAGTATTTACAAGCGACCAATCAGAGTGTTTTATTAGATAAGGCTAAGGCAGACCGATTTCTTCTCGAAGCAAGAGCGCAAATAGCGAAGCAAGAAAAAGCTAATAGAGAAAAACAAGATAGAGAAAATGAAAAAATTCCACTAGAGCAACAAATCTGGAAAGAGCCGAAAGTAGGAGAACTCGATTCACCTGCTGATATTGTGAATTCAAAAATAAATGAAAAAAAATTTAAAGCTCAAGCGGATGAAATTGATAAAAAAGCATTTGCCCGCGAGTGGATAGAAAACGCTCGCAAAGGTGGATATCACATCGAGCTCAATGAAAATCTAGAGGTTATTAAGTCTGTTCCTATACGTAAGCCTTCGCAAGATAACGACGCAGTTGAATTTGACCCTTCAGAGTAAATTTTTTTCTTTAAAACTAAAATACAGTCGGTCTGAAAAAACAATATGATCTAATAGCGGTATCTCTATGGTCTTCGAAATTTTGACGAGTTTTTTTGTAAGTATGATATCTTCATCAGTGGGCTGCACATCACCACTTGGATGGTTGTGCGCTATGATGATGGCATAAGAGTTAGCTAATAATGCTTCCCTAAATAAATCTCTTGGGTGAACCAGACAAAAGTTGAGCGTGCCTCTTGAGATCAATTTTAAATTTTTTACTTCTAATTTTGTATTCAAATTAATAAGCCAAAACTCTTCGCAGAATTCGTTAAAGCGGTCTTTAAGTAACGTGAACGCGGTATGACTGTTGTGTATTTGCGACATATTACGGCCTACTGCAATACCTGCTCTACCATAGATTGCAGCTCAGTTATACCGCACTTCATAAATCGGATTAAAGGCTGCTTCTCGTTTGTCGATAAATCGAATACAGTAATAGTTATAAAAGCTTAAAAGGAGTTGGATATGAACTTAAATTTTTTAAAACCAGTTGCAGCTTTATTCGTAGTACTTGTTTTGGCCTCGTGTGGACCAAAAGCTTTCGTTAAAGGTGAGTACGACGATGTAGAACGCGAAAATTTAATGAATGATCAGTGGTCAGAAACGGATATGCAAGTTGCCGTTAAATCAATGGTCGATTCTATGGTTAAACATAGCTCTATTGCTAATGCTAAAAAAATGCCAACAGTACTTGTGACTACTTTACAAAATAAAACCAGCGAACACATCGACACGCAAAACATTATGGATATGGTGCGCGTAGATTTAACTAACTCAGGTAAAGTTCAGTTTGTTGATAAAGAAGCACGCGAAGACATCTCAAACGAATATGATTATCAAAACAGTGGAATGGTTTCAGACGAAACTAAAAAAACTCCAGGAGGACAAACTGGCGCGGACTTTATTATTAACGGACGCTTAGATTCAATTGTGCAAGAAGTTGGAAAAGATAAATCAGTTTATTACAAACTGACGTTAAACATGACTAACTTAAAGACGGGCGTAATTGCTTGGACGAGCTATAAACAAATCAGAAAGACTTTTAAAAAGAAAAGCATAGGTCTTTAATTTTAAATTTGTCTTTAATGACCAAATTTTTATTTATACTCTTAAGTGTGTTTTTTCTCTCTTCATGTGCGACTCATCAGAGCCGCCTAGCTACAATAAGAAGCAGTCTCTTGCTTGGTCAATGCGAAACAGCAATTAAAAGTTTAGACGATTTAACATCAAAAGACGATTCCGATCGTCTTTTGTACTTGATGGAATACGGTTCAGCTTTACAAATCTGCAA
This sequence comes from Pseudobdellovibrio sp., assembly GCA_040080445.1. Lineage (GTDB taxonomy): Bacteria > Bdellovibrionota > Bdellovibrionia > Bdellovibrionales > Bdellovibrionaceae > Pseudobdellovibrio. Next base: position 2,062 of record JBEBIK010000014.1, on the reverse strand, counting down.
GGATTATCAAAAGAGTAATCGTATATTCTTAGAGGCCGATAAGTTGAGTGAGCAAATTGATTATGTTTCTGTGTCGCGTGTAGTAGGAGCCACATTAATTAATGAAGAGATGATTCAATACAAGGGTGATATCTTCGAAAAACTTTTTATAAATGCTTCGGCAGCCTTAAATTATTTAGAACTAGAGCGGTACGACGAAGCTATGGTTGAAGTTCGTCGCATAAATGAAAAGTATAATAAATTTTCAGCTGAAGAAAAAACGAGTCATGAACTCAATTCTTTTGCGCAATATCTTGCAGGTCTAATCTACGAAAACTTGGGTAAGTATGATGATGCCTGTATTTCATATAAGAGTGCTTATAAGCTTGATACATCTTATCGTAATGTGGCTTTAGATATGCTGACAGCCTGTTTTCGAGCCAAGCGTATGCAAGAGTTTGAAGGCCTATCAAAAGAACTTTCGTTAACGAATGAAGAGCTCGCGTTTGTTAAAAGAAAATCTAAAAACGAAAAAATAATTCTTTATTTACAAGGACTCGGTCCGCAAAAGGCTGCACGTCCTGAAAATCATTTATATCCTTATTTTTTACCTGTGCAGACTCTAACAAAAGAAATCATGATTAATTATTCTGACGAAGCCGAAAAGCCTAATAGTAAAATGAGTAAGGCTGTTTACAGCGTTGAAAAAGCCGCCATCAATACTCTAGAAGCCGACTATAACGCATTAACCGGCCGCCGCTTAGCCGCAAGAGTGGCCAAAGAGGTTGTCGCTGATCAGATACGTCAAAAGGATAAGGCCTTAGGTAATTTGGCACTTATTGTAATGGTGGCCGCAGAGCGTGCAGACCTGCGTAATTGGTCTTTGTTGCCGCAAACAGTGCAAGTTATACGTTTTAAAGCCGCTAAAATGTCTAAAGTAAAAGTAGTGGGTTTAAATAAGTTTGAAACTGAATCAGAAATTTTTGAAGATATAGACTTATCGTTAAGTCCATCAAAGAAAATCTATTTCATTAGAGGCATTAAGTAAAAAAAAAGCCCGGGTTTTGCCCAGGCTTTTAAATATTCAATTTAATCGGAATTATTACGGATTAAAACCTTGGTTGTTGCTAGGAAGAGGCAAGTTAGGCATTTCATCTTCTTGGTTTAAACCAGGAAGTACCGTTGCTTTTTCAGCTACAACTTTAGAAGTTGAATCTGTATTTAATCTAGCAGCAGTTGCTACGCGATTTTCAATGTTTTGTTTCATATCATCAGTAGAAACGCGGTCGATATTCACGCTAACAGTTGCTTGCTTAGTCATGTAATCAATCGGGAACGCGCCTAATTTAGCTAAGTAGCTAGAAATACTTCCGTTACCATTTTGGATGATTTCTCTTAAAGTGAAAAGCGGAGCGTATTGAGAAGCTTTTTTCTCAGATTCAAAAATGATTTGAGTCAAGGTAGCAGCTGTGATGTCGTTTTTAGATTTATTGTCGATCACCATAACTTCTTCGTTTGATCTGATCATTTTAGCGATGTCGTCTAAAGTTACATAGCAGCTTTGTTGTGTGTCGTATAATTTGCGATTTTGGTAGCGCTTGATAATCTTAACTTTTGCGCTTGGTTTTACGCTTAAATTTTCCATTTGGTTCATCATAATTGCCTCCCCATGTGTTGGCATTAATGCCTAGGTTTGTAGCTATAAACTAAAGCTTTTAGCCTATTTATTCTCGGGCAAAGTAGCCCTGCCGCCACCCCTTGTCAAGCAGCTCACCAAGTAATTATTTGTTTCATAGCTAATATATAAGCAACAGGACTTATGGCCGATCTAGTAGGGTAATTGAAGTACGAATATAAACATATAAAGACAAGCAATTTCAATTAGTTACAAAATATATTCATGCATTTAAAACATAATGAATTAGCTACAAAAAATAAACTATATGTAGGTCTAGATATTCAATTTATGAGCATAAATTAATCAAATTAGGACTCGAGCCTTAGACTGAAGGCTACCGATAAGCTTCTAAAGGAAGCTCTCATGTGCAAAATAAAAAATCTATTTCTTAAGATATCTTTGTTC
>JBEBIK010000282.1:0-3306 GCA_040080445.1 Pseudobdellovibrio sp. | reverse complement strand
GTTTGTGCTCTTCTGAATGTTTAAGACGAAGTTTTTCACAAACCGCTAAGAATTCTTCTACTGGATACATGTTGTTAGAAGATTGATCCGGCATGATTTGCGGAAAGCTAATTAAATTTTCTTCTACTAAAAAACGAATAACTTGAAAAGAATCAAAAACCGATTTAGTCACAAAACGAATACCCAATTTATCAAAAACTTTAACAGCCAGCGCATCTGGCTTTGCTAAAAGCTTAATAACCGTACTGCTAGAGGTTTTAAAAGGCTTGGTTTGAAAATCAACGAGACCAATACTTGGATGACCTTCTTTTTGAAAAGATCTCAGCTGAAGTTTGTCTTCCTGCTTTACTGAATTTTCAAAAGGAGTCAGAATTTGCTTTTGGATTTCTTCAGAAAAAGAACTGAATAAATCAGTTTCGGCATGAACAAAAACATGCATACATCTTAAGGTGGCACAGGCCCATCTCTGTAAATTAGTATTTTCACTTTGTGATGCGTATATCAAAAGATTACGAATATCGCCTAAAGAAGCTTTAGTTTTAAGTTCTTGAGGCATCTCATCCAAATTGATCATTAATTTTTCGCTCATTAAAACTTGAGCTCTTCGGTGAAAATACCAAAGTCGTTCTAGATCTTCTGGATTTAAAATATTATATCCATAGGTTCTTAAAAAAGATTCGGCCTCATCTAAACCATGAATATTCAGACTTTTTTTATCTAAAGCAGAGGCTCCACCGGCAACTACGGATAACGACGACTCATCAAATAAATAAAAAGAGGAATGTGTTCTTTGCATTCCTCTTGATTGAATAAGCTTTAATGTGTTTTATCAACTTTAATTGCAGTTTTTATTGCAGAATAGCACAACGTTGAATGAAGAATTGACCTAAAGTTCCGCTTGCAGGTGTTCCACCAAGCACACTTCTTGTATTCTGGTAAGCCACTGTGCCGCTAAAGTTTTGAGCATCTATTTTACCTGTAAATCTAATTTCGCCGTAAGCATCTTTTAAGCTTAAATAACCATCACCTGAAGCTGTATTAAATTGACCCGCAATCGTCGAACCCTTTGTCGAGTTGAATACGATTTCAATTAAGTTAGCTTGAGTTTGATTTGCTTGCCAAATGCTATCATAAACTGTGATTTTAATCTGTGTTTGTGCAGCTACAACGTTACCGGCCGCATCGAGTTTAAGAACACCATTAAAGCGCACTCCTGTTGCCGCATTACCTTGCCCGCTGATCGTTCCAATTTCGTATGGTGATGTTGTGGCCGACAATAAACCTTTAACTTGGTTTTCAAAGTTATATGGATTTGTTGCATCATAGATAGTGCCCACATTAGTTGTTGCAGTACCAGTCGCGCATTGACCAGTAGTTACACCACCGATACTTGCAATGGATACAGCGTTTGCCTTAACCGAAGATTTTTTCGGACTACAAGCGGCCAATAGTGTTAGGGCGATTAATATAGTAAGCTCTTTCATTGAAGCCTCCTACCAAGTGTATACGCAAGGCTGGTGCCAGCTTTTTGTATCAAACTCATACACTCAAATCGAATATAAGACGAATTCCAAAATGAGCCTCTGTCGATTAGGCGCATGTCAAATCCTTAGACATTATGATTGCACGAAGACGACGTGTTAATTAAGCTTATTTTATGTTTAAAAAGTACTTTGAATACATCTTGATTTTAATCTTATCGATTGTCTTAACCTCAGTTCTCTATTTATTTCTATCTAATATCGAACAAATTGAAACTGAAAAATCAAAACTACAAATCTCTGTAGAAAACGTGTCTCACCGCTGGAACGACTTCTTTTACACTTCAACAACGGATAGAAAACCCAATGCAGATGTTGTTTTGCTAGCTATTGACGAAGAGTCGATTATTGAAGTTGGCCGTTGGCCATGGAGCCGCACTGTAATCAATAAAATTACTGAAGAACTTGTTAAATACGATATCAAAACTCTAGCCTACGATATTATCTTCTCTGAAAGCGAAGCTGATAGTGTTGATAAAGCTTTTGCCAAGAGCATTCAAAATACTCCAGAAAAACTAACTTTGGGTACCTTTAGCGACTTCCCAATGACTCCCGCTCCATACCAAGACTACTGCATGACTCAGGCTTTTCTTTATACAGGAGGCGGAAGCCTTGCCAAAATCAATCCGTTTTTCTCCGTTGATGAAGAAAATAATAAATATGAAGATATACCTTTTAATCTTTTATTTCAGCCCATATTTCGCCAGATTGATTCAAGCTCTCTAAAGGTTTATCTTGAGTCACTCGAAAAAAAATCAATAAATGATTTAACTCAGTACCAACTCAACACTCTGAGCTTTTACAAAGCCCAACAAATTTACGATTATTGCCATTTCTGGCTCACCGACAACGACACTTTCGTTTATAAATTTAATCCAGATCTTAAAAAGGTGTACGAAGAGCTTTTTAAAACTCAAAACGATGCCCAGTTGTCGCAACATATCGAGAATTTCAAAAAAGAAACTCTGCACAACCCCATTCCACAGTATGCTATGTGGCGACAAAACATCAAAGAGCTGCAAGATGCTGCTCTTTACACCGCAAGTTTTGTATCCACACCAGACACCGATGGAATTATCCGAAACTACCCCATGATCTCCAGAACAGGAAATCAGCTTGGCACCAGCTATATCCCTTCAATCGCTTTACAATCTTACTTAGCCGCCACTGGTTATCAGGCACTATTTAAATTCGAAGAATTAAAAGGCATAAAAAGAGTTGCTAAAATTGAAGTCACCGACGTCTCTGGTGCTACTGAGAAAATAATTACCAATATTCCTGTTAATAACGAAGGTAAGCTCCTTATTAACTACTACGGCAAAAGAAATTCTATTATTTATGTTTCAGCTAAAGAGCTACTCAATAATTCACCCAAACTGACCTACACCCAAAGAAGCTTTGGAGATAATACTCCGAGTGCCCAATACAGACCTCAAACTATCACTGTAGACAAAGCTGAATTCTTAAAAAATAAAAATATCATTTTCGGAGCTACCGCTATTGGTATTTATGATATTCGCAACACACCTAGTGACATCAACTACCCAGGTCCCGAGACTCACGCCACAGTGCTTTCTAACTTATTTAATACACAGTTTTTATCTTACGACCGCAAAGAGGCTAAGAACTCACCAATTATATTTTTTATTTTCATGTTAATAACACTATTTGCATTTATTAAATCTGGTATTCGTAGTGCTTCAATACAATTTGTAGCTATTTCAGTAATTCTTTTTTACATCGAAAATGTCAATTATCAACAAGG
>JBEBIK010000281.1:0-3327 GCA_040080445.1 Pseudobdellovibrio sp. | reverse complement strand
CTTTTTATAGAGAGACTTACTGAATACTTTTCTTTTATTTTTCCATGTCATTTAACTTAATAGCAGAATTGTAATCTGCACCCTTCTACTATTACTTGTTAGATTGGACTATTTAGAAATTGGTCTACTCATTGCTCTTAGCAAAAGTAAATCCTAATAATTTTTTCTGAAAGGTTCAGGATAAATTGTGCTGGACTTTTTCACTTGCTAATTGACATATTCACCGGAATATTATAGTATTAGATGTAATTAGGACTTCTTCTGTTCTAATAAAAATTAATCTGGTTTTTCATCCCATAAACGAAATCATAAAACAGAATAAAACCTTTATAACTTATTTGGTCTGCTCATTTGCTACCATAGCAGACCCTATTTGCCGCAAATGGCAGAAAAGGATTTAATGTCTGGAAAGACTAAACTTACAGCGAAGGCTGATAAAAATATTCAAACAAACACTGTAACAACAGCGGTATCCAGTTCCGATACCTATAGTATCGGAGACTTGGAACCGCTTAAAACTGATTACAGACCAGTTCCTTATATCAATTCAAAATTGAAAACTCTTAAGGATTTTATGAATGATCCTGAAGTAAAGCTCACTTCAATCGTTGAGAAATTAATTTATGAGGGAACGGTAAATATGTTTGTAGGCGCTCCAAAAGGCGGCAAAAGTACAGCAATAAGAGACTTGATTAGAGCAATTGTAGACGGTGAAAGTTTTTTGGGACTTAAGACAACGCCTTGTAAAATTCTTTATATTCCGCTTGATGAACCTCCAGCACTACTAAAAGAGAACTTACTAAAATTGAGGATCAAGAATCCTGAAAATGTTCTTGTTACAAGACTTGAGGAAACTGTCGATCCGTTTGGAGATGTTGAAAAAATTTGTAGAGAGACAGGTATTAAGCTCGTAGTGATAGATCTTATGACGAAATTCACAGGAATTGAGAATTTGAATGACTATTCAGAGGGAAGCGAATTTACACAAAAATTCAGAAATCTTGCTGATCGTTTAAATGTAGCATTTATTCTTGTACATCATTCAACAAAATCAGATTCTAAGTCTGCATTGGGTTCAAGTGCTTATGAAGGATCGGCAGACAATATTGCATATTTCAGTCGGACTAAGGCTTGCGGGTCTTTTCAAACGAAAGGCCGCTTCACTGAAATTCCATCGACGAGAATTTATCTTGATCCTGAAACTAATCATTTAAGGGTTGATAAACTTCAACACCTTGACCTCGAGGAGTGCATTTTACTTGTTTTAGAAGATGGGACTGAACTTTCTAAAACAGCTATTCAAAACAAAGTTAAAAGAAATAAAAATGACGTATTGAACGCGGTTGATAAACTCGTTGAGGATGGAAAAGTTAATATGACGACTAAAGGGAAATTTAAACTCACGATTAAAAAGTCGGTCTAAAAAGAAGGCCGATCTTTTATTGCCAATTATCGACCTTAGCCCGTGCCTATAAGTACCAACGTGAACACTTCGTGACAACCCTTACAAATGCATCTGGAATATGAATATGTATCAGTGGTCAGCTTATAAAGAACATACACATCAATCCAGCTTCTCAACTGAATACTGTGCTGGCGGATTATCTGATAGCGATACTAAGCTAATTCGTTTTGGTGCTCGTGATTACGACCCAACTATAGGTCGTTGGACGACGAAAGACCCTATTGGGTTTGCAGGTGGAGATACTAATTTGTATGCTTATGTGGGTGGGAATCCGATGTCGCTGACAGACCCTACTGGACTTTATTGGTTTAGACAATGGTGGCAAGAACCCGGCAAGGTTGGGCGTGAAAAAACTCCTGTTGAACCTGGTGGTCCAATCAGTGAATCAATGGAGAAATATATGCCAGCAGCTTATACTTTTGGACAGATGCATGACGGCTTTGTAGATTGGGCAAAATCAAAAGGCGCTCCTGACTGGTTAATTAATATTCCTTCAATGGCGCCATTATACTATACTGCTGTAACAGTAGAAGCTTATAGGTCTATTGGAATTCTCAAGCAACCTCAGCCTACTATTTTAGCGACACCACCTCAAAAGGAATTATTATGCAAACGAACGAAATAAAGTATTTAGTATTTCGTACTTATATTTCGCTTACCTTAATTGCGATTATCATTTCTTTTGCCGAAACAGGCCATTCACAGCAGCTACAGGTTGGAAAAAAATATAAGCTCATCAAACCTATTTATATAATGGGCGAATATAACGATAGTACTAATAAAACTATCAGCAAAGAGACCGCCCGTGCATATTTGCATTCGGTCATGTTAGCAACGAGGTACTTTACAGCATTTAAATCTGAAGTACCTACAGGCACTGTGATGACAATTATTAGTGTTTCTCCAAAACCTTGGTATCTCTATTTCAACTCCGACTACTATGTTGTCACTTTAGACCCAGACGTATCGCAAGGGCTAAATGTAGAACTACCACTCAATAGTGCATTTGAGGGAAGTCTAGACGGACTGAATCAAGAAATATTTAGTCCTATGTAAGGAATAACAAAAAATAAATGAAAGCTTTAAATATTTTCTTTATAATCACCATTATTACTTCGCCGTTTATCGTTGAGGCATTTAGCTCAGGCTCTGGTGAAATGTCTTTGGAAAGATTATTCAGAATAATCTCTTTTCAGTCTGCACATGCTTTTGGCGGCTTAATCATTTTATTCCCAATTCTTTATTTTTTGTTAAGAAAGCAGATTTTTTCTTCTCTCCCAAGTAAAAAACAAATATTACTCATGTTTTTAATAAGTTGGATATTTTCTTCAGTTATTACCATATTGATGACTCCAGCAGCACTGGAGAAACTTTGGGGCTACACAGGTACTTTCACTGTCCCTACCGTTATTGTTTTAAGCGTTTTTCTCGTTTTCAGACTAGCAATAAAGTCCAATTTGGATGCCGATCAAAGGAAACCTATGCCCACAAAAAAAGAAATTGAAGACTTAGAAAGAGCACTCAGTTCTCAACAAAAAATGACTGAAGACTCGCTCAAAAATTTGGGATTTAATCCCGAACCTCAACGTAATTCTGGTGCCTCTGGAGTCTTCGACCTTCATTCTGAGAGTGAAGCAGCCGATGCTCGTCGAAAGCTTCGTACCATTGAAGGAACCTCAGTGAGAGGTGTTGGAACTCAAGTAATTGTCGAACCAGAACACCTACGTCAATCCATTGATCAAATGGCCGAAGCACATGGGTGGCCTATCGAATGGTACAATGTTGTTCAGAAATAATTTCATAATATGAGCTATCAAAGTAAAGGAACAAATTGAGCACACTACTAGCAACAACCCCTCAGA
>JBEBIK010000280.1:0-3372 GCA_040080445.1 Pseudobdellovibrio sp. | reverse complement strand
GACAGATACTTTAGAGCGCCATATGTCTAAATGGATTGCGATAGCTGTTATGGTTGTACCTTATACCATGATTCATTTTCATAAGCCTGTATTAGAAACTTTTGGAGCTATTATTGCCGGAATGGTACTTGGACATTTATCCATTAAATACAGATCGTGGTTGGGTGGGGCGATATTACATTCGCTTGTAGCACTCACTATTGATTTTTTAGCTTCGTATCGCTCGGGCCTTTTTGGTTTAGTTATTAATTAAAAGCTCTTTTGGAGTATCGGGCTGTCGATAAGGATGAGAATTCTTAAAAGCCTCAAGTTTCATGCAGTTGTCATTTATTCTGCTGAGAGTTTTGAATTGAGAAAATTCAATATTAAATCGGTGCGCAGTAAAGAGTTGTGGAATTAAAAATATATCGGCTGCACTTACGTTATTTCCGAAACAGTAATCTCCTGCATAGAGCGAAATTGTTTTTTCGAAAGCAGAGAGGCCATCAGTAATCCATTTTGTAAGCCACACATTTTTTTGTTCGGCAGAAATTTTTAAATCTTTTTCTAAATAATTTGTAACCTTTAAATTTTGTAAAGGATGAATGTCGGCATTGATGATTTCGCAGGCTTGTTTAATTTTAGCTTTAAGAAATTTATCTTTAGAAAAAAAGGCATTAGGCTCTGGAAACACATCATCAAGATATTCAATAATTGCAAATGATTGTGCTAGTACATGCTCACCATGAACAAGTGTCGGCAGTCCTCCAATTGCGTTGAGTTTTCTGTACTCAGCTGAGTTCTGCTCACCGCCATTATTCACAAGGTGAATGGGGGTGTAGGTGTATTTAAGCTCTTTGAGTTCTAAAGCGATACGAGCGCGGTAAGATGTTGAACTTCGGAAGTAATTGTACAGATTTAAGTTTTGCATGCTTTGAATATAGCTAAAAATACTTTTGCACACACCTATGCTGCACTAGGTCTACTGGTTTTTATTCAGAATTATTGTTAAAGTTAGCATACAAAAAAAGGAGAGCTTATGAAAAAAATATTTGCTCTGTTCGTATTGGTTCTATCTACAACCGCTTTTGCACAAAAAGCATCTTCAGGATTTTCTTATTCGATGCCTGCTGTTGAGGTGGGTTTTAAATGGAATTCTGCTTCTATCAGCGCATCTACCTCAGATAAGCAAGTTATAGGCTATCAATTAGGTATTTCGACTGTTGCCAATGTTTCAGATACTTTTGGCGTAAGAACAGGTCTGTTTTATTCTGAGCGGCCTTTTGAAGCCACGGTGGCTACTGTTACAAGTACAGGTAAAATTACTTATTTTGAAGTTCCTGTTCAGTTGATGTTTAAAATAGAAGACTATGCAGGAGTTTATGTAGGTCCTTCAATAGCAGTCAAATTAAGTAGCGAGCCAAGTGGTTTAACAGATGTTAAATCTATGATTCTACCGCTTACTTTTGGTGCGGCCTTTAAATTCTTACCTAATTTCGGTGCCAATGTATTTTTTGAAACCGCATCGGTTGATTTAGCTAGTGGTGTTTCAAATTCTCGTGCGGTAGGCGTAAATTTATTAATTAGTTTAGATTAATAGTTCAGGATTAAAAATGAAATTAGCTTCTCTTAAATCGACAAAATCATTAGACGGTGAACTAGTAGTATTAGCAAAAGATTTAAAGTCTTTTGCTAATGCTAGCCACATTGCCCCCTCTTTACGAGAAGCTTTAGAAAATTGGTCTGAGTGTGAAGTTCAGTTAAATGAAATATATGTACAACTTAATAAACAGCAGTATGCCAAATCTGAAAAAGTTAGCGACGAAAAATTATTTCATTCAGCTTTGCCTCGTACTTGGTTATTTGCTGATGGTTCAGCTTTTATTCACCATATTAAATTAGTAAGACAGGCGCGCAAGGCTGCACTACCTGAAACTTTGTTAACAGTTCCACTTATGTACCAAGCCGAAAGCGGACGATTCATGGCGCCCACTGAAGAAATACCTCAACGTGATTTTAGTCACGGAACTGACTTTGAAGCTGAAGTTGGAGTTATTGTAGACCATGTACCAATGGGCGTAACTCCAGAAAAAGCTTTAGAGCATATTAAATTAATAGTTTTAATTAACGATGTTTCTCTACGTGGCCTAATACCTGAAGAGTTAGCTTCTGGCTTTGGATTTTTTCAAAGTAAGCCTACAAAAGCTTTGTCGCCTGCAGCAGTTACAATGGATGAGTTGGGCGAATACTGGAAAAACGGTCGTGTTTGTTTGCCTTTAGATGTTCGTTATAATTCTGAATTTTTTGGAAAAGCTAATGCCAAAGAAATGCATTTTCATTTTGGCCAATTGATTGCTCACGCTGCAAAAACTCGTGATCTAGCAGCTGGGAGCCTCATTGGAAGCGGTACCGTATCAAATGAAGACATTAACCAAGGGTCTAGTTGTTTAGCTGAAAAGCGTACACTCGAACAAATTAACTCTGGCGAAATTAAGACTCCGTTTATGAAAGAAAATGATACAATAGAGATAGAAATGAAGCACCCAAACGGAGAAAGTATTTTTGGACGTATTTTCCAAAGAGTTAAAAAAGTTAACTGAAAAATCTTTTCAGTTGTTTTTCATACTAAGTATTTTGAGCGGATGCACATCTTTAAGTTTAGTTAATACTATTCCTGAAGTTGAATCTCCTACCATGCAAGGCGCCAACGGCCGCATAGGTTTTGAGTTGGCTGGTGCGGGCGGTAAAGAACTCATACTTATTGATGACCCCTCAAAAAGACCAGTAGTGGTTAACTCAAGTAATTTAAAAACTTCGACGGCCTTTTTAACTCGAACAGGTGCGCTATGGTATCCGACCGGTAATTTGGTATTGGGCGGCGGCATTCAAAACTCATCAGCTATTTATATAAAAGGTAAATTTAATTTTTTAAACTCTTACCGTGAAGATGCAGAATTCGGTTTGTGGTATATGGCTATTAATTTTGAATCGACTTATCAACAGGCTAAAAAAACTGGAGACAATAATGGTTTGGGTGGCGCCAGCGGCTTTCCATGGGAAGGCACATCACAAAGCACCTCAGGCACTGGCGGGTTTTCGATAGGCTATCAGCTGTTTAGAAGAGTTGTTCCTTTTTTAGGCGTCAACTATCAGCAATTTCAAACGACCGGAAAGGTTGTGCAGTCGCTATCAACGAACGGGGCTGACCTTGGCGGCAGTTATGATCTAGGAATTGTCACAGGGCACACTCAGGTTGTTGGGTTTGGTTTAGAGTGGCGCCCCAAAAATAGAATATTTATTACTCCTCTGGTGCAGTATTTCAATTTTGAATGGGGCGGAAATAAAATTCAAGACGTGACTGGCTCTATTAAGCTAACTTATGTACCATTATAA
>JBEBIK010000279.1:0-3385 GCA_040080445.1 Pseudobdellovibrio sp. | reverse complement strand
ATATTCTTCTGGTACCTCAATACTCAGAAGTGGTTCCAACGGAAGTCATACCAAAAACATTTTTTGCACGAAATTTATATTTAAATTCTCCGCTAATTTCTGCCGCCATGGACACCGTTACTGAAAATAAAATTGCCAGAATCATGGCGCAAAACGGTGGCCTCGGTATTATTCATAAAAATATGTCGATTGAAGATCAAGCCTTTCAAGTTGAAAAAGTAAAAAAATACGAAAGCGGCATGATTCAAGACCCAATTACCCTTTCGCCAGATCACTATGTGAGTGAAGCCCTGCAGATTATGGCCAAGTACTCAATCAGTGGTGTGCCTATCACGGTTCAGGGTAAGCTCGTAGGTATTTTGACTAATCGTGATTTAAGGTTTGAAACTAATTCGAATCAGCCTATTAAAAATATTATGACTAAAGATAATTTAGTAACGGCGCCTGTAGGCACAACACTCGAGCAAGCTAAAAAGATTTTACAAAAACATCGCATTGAAAAATTACCAGTGGTGGATAGCGCAGGAACTTTAAAAGGTTTAATCACCATTAAAGATATCGAAAAAGCTGAAGCTTATCCGCAAGCTACAAAAGATTCTAAAGGTCGTTTAGTAACAGGAGCGGCAGTAGGGGTGAGTGCTGATACTGCAGACCGAGTTGATGCATTAATTGGGGCTGGTGCCGATATTATTTGTATTGATACCGCTCACGGGCATTCTAAAAATGTGATTAACATGGTTAAGCATGTACGCGCTAAATTTAAAGACGTTATTATTATTGCGGGTAATGTTGTAACTGAAGAGGGTACGACTGAATTAATTAATTCGGGTGCTGATGTGGTAAAAGTGGGAGTAGGGCCCGGAAGCATTTGCACAACACGTGTGGTTGCAGGTGTGGGCGTTCCACAAATTTCGGCCATTATGAAATGTGCAGGGGCTGCTAAAAAACTTCAAAAAACTATTATCGCAGACGGCGGAGTTAAATTTTCTGGAGATATTGCTAAAGCTTTAGCTTTGGGTGCCAACACTGTGATGATTGGTAATTTATTAGCGGGAGCTGAAGAGTCTCCAGGCGAAACGATTTTATACCAAGGCCGTACTTACAAAATGTATCGAGGTATGGGTTCTATTGGGGCTATGGAAAAGGGTTCTAAAGACCGCTATGGCCAAATGGATACAAACGACTTAGATAAATTAGTGCCAGAAGGTATCGAAGGTAAAGTTCCGTATAAAGGAAATGCGAGCGGTATTATTCATCAACTTATTGGTGGCTTAAAATCGGGTATGGGTTATTTAGGCGCAAGAAATATTGAAGAGCTGCAGGCGAAGGCTAAGTTTGTTCAGATCACTGGCCAAGGATTAAAAGAATCCCATGTGCATGATGTGAGTATTACGAAAGAAGCTCCTAACTATCGTTTGGAGTCATAACTTGAGCACAGTAAAAAATGGATTTTTAATTTTAGATTTTGGTTCTCAAGTTACAATGTTGATTGCCAGACGTTTACGTGAACTCGGCTTTTATTCTGAAATTAGAGCTTATAATGAGCCTTTAGAAAATATTAAAAGCTTTAATCCAGATGGAATTATTTTAAGTGGTGGACCTAACTCGGTTTACGACGAAAATAGTCCGAAGAGAGATGTTTTAGAACTTTTAAATGTAGCGCCTATTTTAGGAATTTGCTACGGGATGCAATTATTAGCTCATCAGTTTGGTGGCAAAGTCGAAAAAGGTATAACGCGTGAATACGGGCTTACCGAAATTAAATGGAATCCGGTTACACACCAAGCATTAAATATGACTTGGCCCACAGAGCACCAAATTTGGATGAGCCATGGTGATGTGGTAACAGAAATTCCGCCACAAACCGAAGAGCTTTTAAGATCTAAAAAGCATATTGCGGGTTTTGTTGGTAAGAACTATATGGGCTTACAATATCATCCCGAAGTTTCTCACTCAGAATATGGTAAAGAATTTTTAAACTTTTTTGCCAATTGGTGTAAAGCAGAACCTAGCTGGCAGCACGAACAAGTTTTAGCTGCAGCCGAAAAATATGTTACTGAAACAGTGGGCGATGAAGCTCATGTCTTATGTGCTTTAAGCGGTGGAGTAGATTCTTCTGTGGTGGCTACTTTGTTAACAAAAGTATTAGGTCCAGAGCGCGTGCACTGTGTATTTGTTAATAACGGACTTTTAAGACTTAACGAATACGACAATGTGATGAATGCCTACAAGGGCATTGGTTTGAATGTGACGGGCGTTGACGCTGAAGAATCTTTTTTAAGCGAACTCAAAGGTTTATCAGACCCAGAACTTAAACGAAAAAAAATAGGCGAATTATTTATTCGTGTATTTGACCAAACTATCCAAAAAAGATTATCGCCTTTTAAAGATAAAATTAAATTCTTAGCACAAGGAACATTGTACCCAGATGTTATCGAAAGCGTTTCTTCATTAGGTGGCAGTGTAACGATTAAATCTCATCATAATGTGGGTGGCCTGCCAGAAAAAATGAACTTAAAATTAGTCGAGCCTGTGCGTAATTTATTTAAAGATGAAGTTAGACGTTTGGGTTCAGATTTAGGACTCGCTGATGGTTTAATTTCTCGTCATCCGTTTCCAGGGCCAGGCTTGGCAATTAGAATTTTAGGTGAGATCACTCGCGAAAAATTAGAAATTATGAAAAAAGCGGATGCAATTTTTATCGATGAGCTTCGTAAAGAGGGACTGTATCTTAATATTTGGCAAGCTTTCTGTGTATTGCTACCAGTTAAAACCGTGGGAGTTCAGGGTGATGGCCGCACCTATGAAAGTGTTTTAGCTTTGCGTGCGGTAACTTCGGTAGATGGAATGACGGCGGACTGGTTTGATTTTGATTCTAAGTTTTTGCGTCGTGTATCGAATGAAATTACTAACCAAGTGCGTGGCATAAATCGCGTTGTTTACGATATTACTAGTAAACCCCCTGCAACGATTGAGTGGGAATAAACTTTGAGCTTTGTACATCTTCACACGCATTCTGAATACTCTTTGCTTGAAGCCGCATGCAGAATTAAAGCTATCGCTAAAAAAGCTGCCGAATACAATATGCCGGCCGCAGCTCTCACCGATAATGGAAATATGTTTGGGGCAATTGAATTTTATTTTGCCTGTAAAGATAAAGATGTAAAACCAATTATTGGACTGGACGCCTATGTAGCGAATGGTTCAAGGTTAGATAAAAAACAAGATCCGAATCAAAGATTTTCGGAAATTGCTTTAGGCCCAAGACGTTTAGTTTTATTAGCTCAAAACTTTATGGGGTACCAAAATTTATGTAAATTAAGTTCTATTGGTTACCAAGAGGGTTTTTACTGGAAGCCCCGCCTAGATCATGAAGTGATTAAAC
>JBEBIK010000278.1:0-3388 GCA_040080445.1 Pseudobdellovibrio sp. | reverse complement strand
AAGAGACAGACATTAGCTATTTCTTCAGCTCGATTTGCTAAATACAAACACCCGCATAAAGATACTCTTAAGCGTTTAGATGAATTCAACATTCCAATACTTAAAACTGAAGATTGGGGCAATATCTGGTTTTATTAGCTTAAGTTAACTCTTAATTTTCCGATATATAAAATGATGGATTTGAATAAGCGTCTAAAACTTCTACAGTTTATCGCAAATAATTTTTCTGTGAGCATGAGAACAGAGGCTATTGTTTTTTATCATAAAAACTACGAAATCAGTTCTCTTAGCGCTCGAAAGGTAAGATTCAACGCCGATTGTATAGATCATTATGATGAGTTTGATGAAAGTGAAGATGGTGCTGTTGTCGTATCAAAGCAGTCAACCCACCTAGAGGTTCATCTATCGGATAAGTATTTCTATATGGAATATGATGCCACTCATTCTTATATGATCAGCTTTGACGAAAAAGAACTTCCTATGTCTAATCCATTTTTTAGGCTACAAGAACTTATATTTCTTAGAAATCTGTTGAATGGTAATTTAGAAGTTCGTGAATACTACGTTTAACGACCTTGTCGCAATCATTAATGACTTCCGACAATTTATAATTTTCATTTAACCGATGAACCAAATACTTCTTAAAATTATAACCCTCTGCGGAACCACTAACACTCCACTTCTTCAATTTGCTCATTTGACACAAAACAAGTCTTGCATTTATTGTTTTTGCAAACATGTATGTTGTTGAATTTATGTCTGTTTTTGACTCATAAATAATATCGTTTTTTTCATTTTTTAATTTATTTGCTTTATTCAATGTTAATTGCAAATCCAGGTAGTCTTTTAATATCAGGCTTCGATTTTCCATTAGTTCAACTAATGCAATTCCCAGCGTTGCCTCAGTTAATTTTTATCATAGTCTATGTTCGATATTCGAACTATGCTACAGACGACAAAAAGATTTCGGCCTCACTCGGATTGGTAAATCTTATAACTTTAATATGCTTAAAATCAGGATCTTGCATAAACTTCAAATACTGAGTTTTACGAGTGGCATAAGTCTGCCAAGACCATAAAATAATCGACTGCTTTGAAAAGAAAGTTTTTTTAATACTCTCTTTATTTCCGGCCCAAAGTTCTTCCTGAGTAAAAATTCTTTTAAGCGAGCGCTTGATCACTCGGTACATCACCACAGTCTTAGAATAATCGAGCCAAATAAGTGTTTCAGTATTACCCCAAGTTAAGTCACGCACTTTATTGTAATTACCGTGCATCACCCAGCCTTTGTTATCTGAAATGGCTTTCGAAATTTTAGCGCGAAATTCTTCTGGCTCGGACTCCGTCCAATTGGCTTTCCAAAAAAGTTGATCGAGCTCAATGTCTACAACCCCGATTTTTTGCGATAGCGTGCGCGCGAAAGTGCTTTTGCCACTGCCACTCGTACCCACCACAAAAACTTTGGATTCTTTATTAAACACGCTTACTCCATAAAAAAAGCCGACTGATTCAGTCGGCTTTTAAAATTTAAATTTTTATTAAAAACTAGATTTTGTACGGACGGTATTCCATACCTAAATCTTTTGCTACTGGCTCGTAACATACGTAACCGTTGTAAACGTTTAAGCCTTTCATTAAAGCTTTATCTTTAGCAACTGCATCTTCAACACCCATAGCTGCTAACATAGAAGCGTACTTCAATGTTACGTTAGTTAATGCGTATGTAGAAGTTCTTGGTACAACACCTGGCATATTAGGTACACAGTAATGAATTACTCCCTCTACTTCGTATGTAGGGTTTGTGTGAGAAGTTGGACGGCAAGTTTCGATACAACCACCTTGGTCAACCGCAACGTCTACTACTACAGAACCTTTTCTCATTGCTGAGATCATTTCTTTAGAAACTAATGTTGGAGCTTTTTGACCTGTGATCAAAACGCCGCCTACTACTAGGTCTGAATCTGTTACTGAATTTTCGATGTTAATTGCGTTCGAGAATAGAGTTTGACAACGACCTTTGAAGATATCGTCTAAGTATTCTAAACGAGCAGTGCTCACGTCTAAGATAGTTACTTGTGCGCCAAGACCAATTGCCATTTTAGCTGCGTTCGTTCCAACAACACCACCACCGATAATAGTAACTTTACCTGGCATAACTCCTGTTACACCACCTAATAAAATACCTTTACCACCGTGATCTTTTTGTAAGTAAAAAGCACCAACTTGAGTTGCCATACGACCTGCAACTTCAGACATCGGAGTTAATAATGGTAATGAGCCATTTTCTAATTGAATTGTTTCGTAAGCTACAGACTTAACTTTTCTTTCAGCTAAAACTTTTGTTAATTTAGGTTCGGCTGCTAAGTGAAGATAAGTGTAAAGAATTTGGTTTTCTTTCATTAACTCATATTCATCTGGAAGTGGTTCTTTAACTTTCATGATCATATCAGCTTTAGCGTACACTTCTTTTTTAGTGTCGATAATTTTTGCGCCAGCTTTTTCGTATTGATCGTTAGTGATACCGCTGCCAACACCCGCATCTTTTTCAACAATAACTGTGTGGCCTTCTTTAGTTAATTGCTTAGCGCCTGCTTCAGTTAAACCTACACGGTTTTCGCTGATTTTAATTTCCTTAGGTACTCCGATAATCATGAATGACTCCTTAGTTTTCGTACTTAAATTTTGTTTTTTTGAATCCTAGAAAAACTACCAGCTCGCCCTATGAAAAGCAAAAATTAAATAGTCTGGTTTGCATGTTTTAATTGCACTGTATAATTAGTACTATGTAACTATGACTAAGCCAGTGACCAATTTGCGAATCTTTTTGCCTCTTCAGACACGTCCGCACCCATCTCAACAAATCTATAGGCATTTGGCGAGGCTACGATTTTTTTGATAAGCTTATTCATGATGTCATGCCCTGCTTTATTTAAAACCACATGGCCCATTAATGGCATTTCGAGAGTCACTAAATCACCTAAAGCATCTAATGCTTTATGACGCACAAACTCGTTAGCAAATCTTAAACCCTCTTCGTTAACGATTTTGGTCTCGTCCATCACAATGCAATTATCTAAACTTCCACCTTTTGCAAGACCTGCGGCTTTCATCGCCTCAACATCTTTTAAAAATCCGAAAGTTCGAGCAGATGCAATTTCACGCGCAAAAGTTTGCTCATTAATTTCAATATCGAGAGTTTGTTTGCCAATAGCAGGATGCGGAAAATCAATGGTCACGGTTAAACGAAGACCATGATACGGAAGCACATAGGCCGACTTATCGCTTTCAACAAACGAAATAGGTTCCGTAATGTAACAGTATCTGCGTGGCTCATCTAATTCGATGAGTTCAGCCTGCAGTAGTGCTTTTAAAAAATAAAGCGCACTGC
>JBEBIK010000277.1:0-3392 GCA_040080445.1 Pseudobdellovibrio sp. | reverse complement strand
ATTTTTAATTGCTTATCATCTGAATGCAGTTTCATTTTATCTTTTTTATAAACTACCAAGGTCTGAGTCGCATTACCGCTTGAGTCTTCGCAAAAAATTAGATTTTTTAATTCAGCAAAAAGACTTTTTTATTTTTTATTCGATTTTTAATTGTTCTCTTTATTTATCAGCACCTTATGTAGGTGGTTACCTTCTTAATATCAGGGGTTTAAATTACATTAACTATATGTTCGTAATGGGAGCACTCTTTGCTGGTAAAATTTTTACCACCTATGTACTTGAAAGATATAAACCTGAAATTAACCCCCATAAATTATTCTTTTATGGCGGGCTTATTGCGGCGCCATTACCGGCATTATGGCCATTATGTAGCGGGCCTTGGGGTATGGCGGTTGTACATTTTTTATCAGGTATGGGTTGGGCTGGTTGGGAAGTTGGCCTTTCGCTTGTGATATTTAAAAATATTAAATCAGAAGATAAGCTTGAAGCTGTATCTTTATATAACTCTGTAGGACTGCCTGTACAGGTGCTAGGAACAGTTATCGGGGCAGTTTTGCTTAAATTTGTTTACGTAAACAACTATACAACGATGTTTATCGTTGCTGGTGTTTTAAGATTTGTTTTTATTTTACCGATGTACTCGCGCAAATTTGGCGTGGGTCGCAGTTAGCTGTACTCTTTTTTAAAAAGCCTGTGAACCTTTTTATCTGAGTATGGATCTTCAAAAGCCATCAGTTCTTCATCGGTGTAGCCGCTACGAATAGATAAAATACCAATACTGGTATCGACAATTGAGAAATCAATTCTCCATGTGCGATAAGCCAAGCACCAATAGCTTTGATAGGGCTCAACGCGTTTTTTACTTTTATTTAGTGGGTCGTATTCGAGTTGACGCGAAATGAAGGTGCTAATTTCTCGGATATTATTTTTTTCTAAAAATTCAAGTTGGTCTTCGGCAAAAGGAGAAAAAGATATTGTGTGTTTTTCAAGTTCAGAATTTTCTAACCACTCAATTTTAGCGTCAGATGCAAGATCACTTTCGGGGTGGTAAGGTTTAATATCGTAAATAGGTGAGCCATTTAAAATATCGTTTTCGCCAACGGATACTTCAAGTCCCATTACATGAATCAGCTTCACTAAGCTCATTCCAATGGGGTTAGGGCGGTAGGGAGCTCTGGTTGCAAACACGCCTATTTTTTTTTGAGATCTGGGAGTTTGTACTAATGGTTTCCAGTTAGTGTTTAAGTGAAAGCCAAAAATAACCCAAATATGTGAGCAGCCGTCTAAGTCTTGCAAAGCCTGTTCAAAGTTTTCGCCAGAGTTGAGTTTAATTTTTCCGAGTAAGCCTAACTCGTCAGGCTGGCGACCAGCTTGATAGGGCTCTATTTGCTCAGATTCAAAAGTACCTATTGGCCTAAGATTCATATGTTAATCTCGGTTTCGGCCCATTGTTTGCGCCATTCGTAGCCTGCAATGGCTGCGGCGGTTGCAGCGTTGAGAGAGTTTTTAATTCCGTAGGTGGGGATTTTTCTGATTTCATCGCACATGGATAATTGATCAGCTTCAAGACCAAATCTTTCGTTACCGATAATGAAAGCGGTAGCAACTTTTTCTTGAAAAGGAAAAGAGATATCTACGGCCTTAGCTGAAGTTTCTAGCGCGACTATGCGAACACCGGAAGTTTTTAAGCTTTCGATAGCTTCAGTAAATTTAGCCACTTGCCAGTCTAAAATAAAAGCCGCACCGAGCGCTGCCTTTTCAACTTGTAATTGATGGGGAGTCGGGGTGTAGCCCGTTAACCAAATTTTTTGAGCACCCAAGGTATCGGCTGTTCTAAAAATAGAACCTACATTAAAGGCTGAGCGCATATTATCGATAACAAAATGTAAAGGCACGCGTTTAGCAACCAAGTGATCGCGATCGGTTTTTGATACTAAAAAATCGTCGTCTTGAACGGATTTTTTGAGATAGCGTTCAAAGGGCACTGCGATCCCTGCAAAATGTCTTAAAGTCATTTGTGGTGTCAGGTGATTTTTATACTTAGCTAGTTTTTGTAAAATTGGATCATCACTTGTGGTTAGTGCATCTATGCACATCATTAAGTGTTCGAGCAGTTGTTGATCAAACATTCCATCGTGTGAGTCTTTTTCGAGACCTTGAAATAAATCATAAATTTCTTCAACTTTAGCTTTATTCGACATAACTACTTAACTTTACTTCCTGATTTAGCGCCATCATCAGCTGAGAGAACAAATAAGTCTGTTCCACCATCGCCAGCAGCTAAGACCATTCCTTCACTCATGCCGAATTTCATTTTACGTGGTTTTAAGTTCGCGCAAATTAATACTTTACGACCTAAAAGTTTTTCTGGTGAGTAGGCCGATTTAATACCAGCGATAATTTGTTTTGTTACTCCGGACTCTAATTCAACTTTAAGTCTCAAAAGTTTATCCGCTTCTTTGATTTCTTCAGCTTCAATAACAGTGGCAATACGCAAATCAATTTTAGCAAAATCATCGAATTCGATTTCAGCAGGTGGGCTTGCGTCTTTTTTTACTTCTTTAGCTGCTGGAGCTTTAGCAACTTTTGGTTTTTCAACAGCAGCGTAAATTGTTTTTTGTTCTTCAATCATAGCCGCTACTTTGTCGCTATCGACTCGTCCTGCTAAATGAACATAGTCGTTGATTTTATGGTTAGATAAATCTTTTTGTGCGTCAGTCCACTCATAAGATTTTTCATTCAGTAGTGCAGCCACTTCTTCGGCCATTTTTGGCAGAACTGGTTTTAAGTAAATCGCAATTTTACGGAAAGCGTTTAAAGTCGTGGTTAATACTTGTTTAGTTCCGACCGGATCAGTCTCGATCGTTTTCCATGGAGCTTTATCGTCGAAATATTTATTAGTGTGTTCTGCCATTTCACGAATAGCAGTGGTGGCTTTTGCAAAATCGCGCGTATCATAATATTTCGAAATCACTTCAGCTTGCGCAGAAATATTTTTAATTAAAGTCAAACCGTCGGCATCGCATGTGCTCATCACACCATCCATTTTTTTAGATAACATCTGAGCGCCACGAGAAGCTAAGTTAACGATTTTTCCGACTAAGTCTGAATTTACACGGGCAGCAAAATCTCCCATGTTTAGATCTAAATCGTCGATGGTTCCATTAATTTTAGTAGCGTAGTAGTAACGTAAAAACTGAGGATCTAAATGATTTAAATAAACGCGGGTAGAAATAAATGTACCTTTAGATTTACTCATTTTTTCGCCATTGACCATGACATGTCCGTGCACAGTAATTGCGGTTGGCGATTTAAAGTCGGCACTCTTTAAAAGAGCTGGCCAAAAGAGTGTGTGAAAGTAAGTAATGTCTTTACCGATAAAATGATAAATT
>JBEBIK010000276.1:0-3396 GCA_040080445.1 Pseudobdellovibrio sp. | reverse complement strand
GCGCTCACCTTACGAACTTCGTTATCCTCGGTTTTTTTAATTTTTTTCTTCGCTTTTTTAAGAGCCATGATTTTTAAGCCTGAATTCTAAAATTAGAGTATTCGCTTTAGATTCTTTTCTATCGCTTCTTGGATTTTACCCTTAAATAGACTGAGTGCAAAAGGAACTTCCACTTCGATGATAACTGCGCTCGACGCGGCATCTTTGGCTTTAACATGCAAATTAGCCTTAAATTGACTGCCTTTGACATCACACGTTTGACTAGACTCGTCGAAAGTACAGCTCACTTTTGGGTCAAATTTCTTAAAATCGTTTTCGCCTGTCAGTAAGTTTTTAATCTTAGAGTAGGTAGTTGCTGAATCTGAGGGCGCTGGGAGTTCAAATTTAAATTTTGGCATATCTAAAGATGATATTAGTTCGTGCTGTTTTCGTCTACGAAAAGTATTAAAACTTGTTATGGACCTCATCAAAAGATGGCTTTTGACTGGTCTTTAATATTTATGCAATTCTAACGGCTATGAAATTTGTAAAAGAGCTTAAAAGAACAGAATACAGCGGTAACCTCACTTCAAAACATGTTGGCCAAAAAGTGGTCTTAATGGGATGGGTCAATACTCGTCGCGACCACGGAAGTCTTGTATTTATCGATTTACGCGACCGTGAAGGCTTAGTTCAAGTCGTCCTTGATCCTAATGTAGCTGAAACTACTACAGCAAAAGATTTTAGATCTGAGTATGTTGTGGCTATTGAAGGCATGGTTCGTGCGCGTCCAGACGGAATGAAAAATGCTAAACTTAAAACGGGCGAAGTTGAAGTTCAAGCCACTCGCTGCGAAATTTTAAATACAGCTTCAACAGTTCCATTTCAAATCGACGATGAAAATGTTAACGAAATGTTGCGCTTAAAATACCGCTACTTAGATTTACGTTCGCCACGCTTACAGCACAATTTAATTACACGCCACAAAGTGGCGCGTTTAGTGCGTGAGTTTTTATCTAATGAAGGTTTTCTTGAAGTTGAAACTCCCATTTTATTTAAATCAACTCCAGAAGGTGCCCGTGACTATTTAGTTCCTTCACGCGTAAATCCAGGTAACTTCTATGCTCTGCCACAGTCTCCACAGATTTTAAAACAGCTCTTAATGGTTTCTGGTTACGATAGATATTTTCAAATTGCTCGTTGCTTCCGAGATGAAGATTTGCGTGCGGACCGTCAGCCAGAGTTTTCGCAAATCGACATGGAAATGTCTTTTATTGATGTTGAAGATATTTTAGATATTAACGAAAAAATGTTACGTCATATCTGGAAAGAAATTAAAGGCATTGATGTTCCTAAACTTCAACGCATGGATTTCTTCGAAGCTATGGATAGATACGGCTCGGATAAACCAGATACGCGTTTTGGTTTAGAAATCGGCGACTTATCTGAAGTAGCAGCGGGTTCAGGTTTTAAAGTTTTTGATGATGCACTTTCACGCGGTGGAATCGTGCGTGGTCTTAACATTCCAACGGGTGCGTCTTTCTCTCGTGGTCAGTTTGATAAATTAACTGATATCGCTAAGAAAAACGGCGCTAAAGGTTTAGTTTGGATGAAGCAAGATGCAGACGGCACAATCAATTCGCCAGCATCTAAATTTGTTTCTCCAGAAAAATTAAAAGCGATGTTTGCAAAATTGGGTTGTACGGCTGCAGACTGTGCATTAGTTGTAGCAGACGATTACGATCCAGCATGTTCGGCGTTATCGGCTTTACGTTTACACTTAGGCCGTGAACTTAAATTAATCGACTTTAATAAATACAACTTCTTATGGGTTGTTAACTTTCCACTGTTGGAGTACTCGCCACAAGATAAACGTTGGGTGTCTCGTCATCATCCGTTCACCTCTCCAACTGATGAGTTCTTTGATGATATGATAGCCAACAACGAAAAAGCTTATCCTAAGATGTTAGCTAAAGCTTACGACTTAGTTTGTAACGGCTACGAAATGGGTGGCGGATCTATTCGTATTTACCGTAACGAAATTCAACAGGCTATTTTCCGTTTATTAGGTATGACTGAAGAAGAAACTAAAATGAAATTTGGATTCTTCTTAGAGGCTTTAAAATACGGAACTCCTCCACACGGTGGTATTGCTTGGGGATTAGATCGTTTAGTGATGTTGTTAACACAAACAGAAGCTATCCGAGAAGTTATCGCCTTCCCTAAAACGTCAAAAGCTACTGATCTTATGAGTGATGCTCCAAGCCCAGTTAGCCGCGATCAATTAGTAGAAGTAGGCGTTCGTTTAAGTGCACAAGCTGAAAAAGCTTTAGACGAGAATAAGAATATTCACGATTAGTCGTCTTGTTTTATACCAATTCTTTTTGTCGGCGCTACTGGTGCCGACATAAGTTCTCTAATAGCATCGAATACCGATTTAAATTGTCTATCGTATTTACTTTCTAAATTATGGAGCTTTTGAGCAAGATCTTGATTGGTTAGTAAAAATTCTCGCAACTTTACAAACGCTCGCATAATCTCAATATTAACTAGAGAAGCCTTCTGGCTCTTCAGCACGCTAGAAAGCATGGCAACACCTTGTTCGGTAAATATCTTCTACCGCCGTGCTTTTTTTCTGAGAAACTTGAGGTACCAAATTGATACCTCAAGTTTTCATATTCTTTTTCAGTTAATTGAAACATAAAATCATCTGGAAAGCGTATTTTGTTTCTTTGAACTGCGCGGTTAGTGTTTTAGTTTCGACTTCATAAAGTGCAGCTAAATCAACATCAAGCATTACTCTATGTTGGCGAATTGAGAAAATTTTCTTATTAATTTGCATTATTGTTGGCTCCTTTAATATTCATTTTCATCCATTCGGGTGAACGTAAAACCAGTACTCTCTAAAGAGTTAATCTCGTAAATTCCTTTTAATCTTCTTGTCCCATTGTTTTTTTCAAGCACGATTATATTTTGCAAACTTAAATTAATCAGATTTCGTATAGAATTAATATTCCAATTCGAATTCATCTGAATAAGCATCTCTAAACGCAGCAGCGCCTCTTGTGGGGACTTTGCGTGTAGTGAGCCAAAGCTGCCATCATGTCCAGTGGATAAAGTCATGAGTAGAGATCTGGCTTCTTCTCCGCGAATTTCTCCAACGACTAAGCGGTCGGGTCTTAAACGAAGCGCTCTCGTTAAAAGATCATGCATATTTACATTGCCTACGCTTTGTGTGGGATCTTGGCGGGTGAGTAAAGAAATTCCGATATTATTCGGAAGAGTAAGCTCTTGGGTGTCTTCAATAATAACCACGCGCTCGTTTTTTGGAAGTTCTGATAATAGAGCCTGTAAAAAGCTCGTTTTTCCTGAACTGGTATTACCTACGACTAAGAAATTTTTATTATGAGTTAAGAT
>JBEBIK010000275.1:0-3417 GCA_040080445.1 Pseudobdellovibrio sp. | reverse complement strand
AGAAGCCCACAACCACTGGAGCTACAACAGCTACCATTCCTGGTAAAATCATTTCATAAAGAGCTGCAGTCGTTGCGATATCAACGATTTTTGCAGGTTCTGGTTCTGCTTTACCTTGTAATAATCCCGGAATTTCTTTGAACTGACGAGCAATCTCAACCACTATTTTACCTGCAGCTTTACCTACAGAAGTCATAGTTGTTGCGCCCACTAAGAAAGGAAGAATTGAACCTAATAAAATACCAATCAATACACCAGAAGATGTTAAATCTAATTGCATTGGGCCCATACCAGCTGCTTGTCTCACGTGATTTACTTCCATATTGAAAGCTGAGAATAAAGCCACAACTGTTAAAATCGCAGAACCAATTGCAAAACCTTTTCCGATAGCTGCTGTTGTATTTCCAACTGCATCTAATTCGTCTGTGATTTCACGAACTTTAGGATCTAATCCAGACATTTCAGAAATACCACCAGCGTTGTCAGCAATGGGGCCGTAAGCATCTACAGTCATAACAACTGCAGTTCCAGCTAACATACCAACAGCGGCTAATGCGATACCGTAAAGACCTAAAACTTGATCAGAAATATAAGCTGCAATTACAACTACTATAATTGGAAGAGCAACCGATTCCATACCAACAGCTAAACCACGAATAACACCAGTGCCCGCACCCGTTTGCGCAGCTTCAGCAACTAAGCGAATTGGTTTCATAGCTGTGTAGTACTCAGTAATTAAACCGATTAAAGCTCCACCGAAAGCGCCCGCAGCCAAAGCCCAAGTTACGTTTTGAGTTACACCAATCATTGGCATTACTACGTAAGAAACTAAAGTTAAAAGCACTGGAGGCAACATTAAAGATGATCTTAAAACTGTAGCTGGTTTTTTATTTTTCAAAGCACGCGCCATGAAAATAACAAGAATTGAAATAATTAAACCAATTGTAGAAAGAATTAATGGTAAGCCCACGCCCATCATTCTCACAGCTTCAACACCAACATCTTCAACCATAATTTTTGGTAAAAGCGCCGGAGCAATAGTTAGAGCAATCGCCATTGCAGCAACAATAGCCGCTACCATTGATTCATAAATGTCTGCACCCATACCGGCAACGTCACCAACATTGTCACCAACGTTATCAGCGATAACACCTGGATTACGAGGGTCGTCTTCCGGAATGTTTTCGATTACTTTACCTGCGATGTCGGCACCAACGTCTGCAGCTTTAGTATAAATACCACCGCCGATACGCGCGAATAATGCGATTGAAGAAGCACCAACAGCAAATGAGTGAAGAATTGTTCCTACGTGTGGAGTTCCACGGTAGAAGTAATATAAAGCGCCTAAGCCGATAAGACCTAAACCTGCTACGGCTAAACCCATAACCGCGCCGCCGTCTAAGGCAACTAAAAGTGCGTTACCTTTAGTTGAGCTAGCCGCAGCTTCAGTTGTTCTTACGTTAGCAAAAGTTGCAGCTTTCATACCGACAAATCCTGCAAATAAAGAAAGAACAGCACCTAATACAAACCAAAGAGCTGCTTCTGCACCTAACGCATAAAACATTAAAGCGCCAACCACTAAACAATAAGCTGCGAGTACTTTATATTCGCGCACTAAAAACGCCATCGCACCTTCACGGATATAACCCGCAATGCGATTCATCGTTTCATTTCCTGAAGGTTGAGCCTTCACTCTAAAATAAAGAATTGCTGCGATAACTAGTGCAACAGCACCTGCGATAATCGGAGATATCAAATAAATTGAATCCATAGTCTAATGACTCCTTGTTTTATATAAATAAAACTTAGAGTTATCAGATAGTTAAGTCAATGAATTGATTCAATCTTACAAGCTTAAGATTTATGCACCAAAAACTAATAACTAAGTATTAAATTCGTCGACTTTTTTAAGCCACTCTTCAGCCACTGGTTCTACTTGTAAAATTGCTGCTTTTTCTCGCTCTGGCTGAGCCAATAATGTTGAAAGATATCTTTCAGTGTAACTCGCCACGATCACTACAATTTTTTTGCCTTTGTTTTCATCCAGTTTTGCAAGCTTGAGGGCCACATGAATCGCCGCACCTGATGAAATACCAACTGGAATTCCCTCTTTTTTAATTACTTCACGAGCCATAGCTAATGATTCATCACTGCTCACCTGCTCCACTTGATCGACTACGCTTTTATCGTAATTACGCGGAATGAATCCTGCTCCGAGACCTTGAATTTTGTGTGGACCACCCTTACAACCTGATAACACTGGAGATTCAGTGGGTTCGACTGCCACCATAAGTATAGAAGCTTTTTTCTTTTTCAAAACTTGGCCTACACCTGAAATAGTTCCAGCCGTTCCTACTCCTGCTACAACCATATCTACAGTTCCATCTGTATCAGTCCAAATTTCTTCAGCTGTGGTTTGGCGGTGAATCTCTGGATTATGCAAATTTGTAAATTGCGATGGATGAAATGCATTTTTATTTTCTGAAACTAATTGCATGGCTTTAGCAATCGCTCCACGCATTCCGTTAGCCGCAGGAGTTAATACAACTTCTGCCCCTAAAAGAAGCAACAACGTACGTCTTTCTTGCGACATAGTTTCAGGCATTACTAAAGTAATTTTATAACCTTTGGCTGCGGCCACAAAAGCTAAAGAAATGCCTGTATTACCAGAAGTGGGCTCGATAATTTCCATGCCCGCTTTTAAAGCCCCAGATTTTTCGGCGGCTTCAATCATATTAAGACCTATGCGATCTTTCACAGAACCTAGCGGATTAAAAAATTCTAATTTTAAATAAATTTCGGCCAAGCAACCCGCATTTAATCTTTGCATTTTAATAAGCGGAGTACGTCCAATAGTTTTAGTAATATCTGAGTAAACTTTCATAAAAACCTCTGCTTTCTAGAGTAGAGATTATTTTAATAAAGTTTGGTGAGGGCATCAACAGAATGAGGATTTAACTAGCCTAGGGAGTGTTTCTTTCCCCACTCATAAGCTGTTTTACAGATGACTTCGATGGGGTTTGTAAACTTCGACTTCCAGCGTAGAAGCTTAATCAGTTCAGAATTGTCGCCAACGAGGAATTCAGGGTCGCCAATGCGTCTAGGGCCCGTCTCCACTTTAAAATCGGTATTATTTACTTTTTTAAAGATATCAACAATTTGTCTTACCGAATAACCCTCACCGTAACCACAGTTTAAAATATGCTGGCATTTATTTTTTTCAATATACTCTAAGGCTTTAACATGAATATCAGCTACATCTTCAACGTGAATATAATCACGCACACAACTGCCGTCTTCGGTATCGTAATCAGAACCATTAATAACTAAGGACTTAGCTTTCAGTGCCGCCTCTGTAGCTGCAAAGATCACGCGCTGCGAGCCATGTCCTCTTTGGCCGTTATTAGCATCAAGGCT
>JBEBIK010000274.1:0-3430 GCA_040080445.1 Pseudobdellovibrio sp. | reverse complement strand
TAACAAGAACTACCATATTTTTTCTAAGAGAAGTGCCTTCGCCAGCATTTATATAAAAATCTTTATAAACAGGATCTTCATCGGCCAAAGTAATATTGCGTTTAACGTCGACCACTACAATTTCTTGAGCCAAAGTTAAGCTGCTATTAATAACGAGAGAAAAAATAATGAAAAAAATATTTGTTTTCATAGGTTACTTATCGGATTTTAGGCTTTGCTGGTTGAGTCTAGTCGAGTCGAGGAATGGGGGTTAGGAAGCTATTTTTTTGGAATATTTGAAGCTAAAGACAATTGTTAGCTAACAAGTTTGAAACTTTTTTTAGAATCTTCCAATAATACGAATTGGCATGTTCGACAGTGCAATTCATATATACCGCTAGGGTTTGATTCTAGAACGAGAGGACCATGTCCGTTAGGGCAGGACACATCTCCCAAAAACGATGTTGATTCTTGATTAATTTTTACAGAATATGCAAAAATTTCTTCAAAATCAAAACCTTTTAATTTTTGCAAACCTTTATCAACAACTTCCATTCTATCAAAGAAGGCTATGTTAATTGATTTTAAATGATCAATTACATCCTTAGATACAGTAATACAATTTGGTGCTGCATTACCGTTTAGTCTGCTTGATAAAATGACGGGTCGGCCCAAAGCAGTGTAGGTTTTCAGATATTTTTCATTACCATAAAATCCAATAGCAGCAGGACCACTTGCAATACTTATTCTTATTTGAAATGGACCCTTCCAGTAATGGTCATAAAATAAAATTTTATTCTGAATCTTATTAATTAGGGCATCAGAAGCTAAAATGGCTCGTTCAACATAATCTTTTCTTGGAAGAGGATCATTTGTAAAAGCCATAAAGCCATCACCTAAAAACTTATCTATCGTTATATCATACATTAAAAAAGTGGACATTACATCGTCCATAAAGTTAGAAACAATTATTTGAACCGAGTCTGTATTTAAACTTATAACTTTTTTAGTAGAATCAACTATATCAATAAAAATTACTGCAACATTCGATTCATGTATACTCGACGATAAGTTAATTTCACCTTTTTTAATAGATTCTATGATTTGAGGGCTGAATTGGCGACTTAATTCACTTAGTTTTACATTTTCTGAAGTTTTTTGTTCAATAATTTTAGCGCGATTGTCGAGCTCATCGCTTAGCTGAGATCTTGTCAAAAATTCTTTTTCAATTAATTTTTCGTAAGTATATTTACCGACACTTCCAATAAAGGCCATAGATACGAAAAAAGTTAAATTTAGAAAAAAGTAAGAATCTAGTGCATTTCCTTTGATGGTGTATAAGAAATGAAAAATAAAGGGAGCTAATAAGCTAGCTATGCAAATTAAATGATACTTCCAAGACAGTCGTAAACCGACGCAAAGACCGATTAAAATAAGAGTTAAACCTGCATAATAGGGAGTACCTGCATCGCCAATAATAAATATCATATAGTGTATTGGAATTGCACAAACAAGAATTATGCCTAACCCAATAATATCTGCGCTAAAGTGTTTTTTAAACAAATTCAAAGTAATATATCCGTAGGCTATTGTTGCAGCAGAAGTGGCTAATCGTAGACTAAAGAACAATTTAAAAAATTGTGGGTACCAAAGGTAGTCAGCAATTGAAAACAATAAAAACAATGGCGCAACGTAAGCAGAAGAAGATAGCTTAACAAATGAAAATATTTGTTGGCTGCGTTCTTCGAATGCGGTTTGTTTTAGTTCGTTATTCATTCTAAATATAAGTTACAAAATAGATTTACATTTCGCGGTTCTTTTTCAATATTAATTTGAGCACCTTGTACGTTAAAAATTCTCTTTAAATCTTCTTCGCTTCTTAGTATTAAGTACCAGTCAAAAAGAGCCAGCATTCCAAACCAATTTGGCGAAGCAATATTGAAGTTTCCTATTATAAGACTTGATTTTTTATTTAAATTTTTAGTAAGTGCACGACATGCCCTTGAAGCCACTGCGTCCGAAAAATAATCAAATAATCCAGCTGAATAAATCATATCAAACTTCATGTCTAAGCCAGCTAATAAAATATCCTTAATACTTTTGTGAACTAAGTGTAGATTCATTTTTTTTTCTTCAATAATAAAATGAGATTTGATGTTTTGTTGAGCGTATAATAATGCGTCGATATCTTGGTCGAGAAGGTAGAAATCAACGCGATCTAATTCAGACTGAGACAACTGTGAAATTGATTGTTTAAGTTCTTCAGCTGGGCCACACGCTACTGCAAGAATTTTGATTCTATCGTTCGTGTTTTTAATTTTAGTAACAATCTTATCCTTTAAGTAATGTGCTCTATTTCTTACAGCAGTGGGCTCGTCATGTAAATTTACAGCTCTTTCAACACAGCTACCAAAAAGTGTGTTGCTGAAATTATCATTACGATACAGCTGGTTCATCATTTCAAAATCACCAGCATAGCCTCTAGGTTTTTCTAGACTACGCTTTGTAAAGTTAGATTGTGTAACATATTCGGAAATATGTTCTCTGTAGTATTCTAGGCTTAACTTTTGTGTTGAGCTATCAAGGCTCATGAAAATTTGTTGAATATCGGAGTTAATATTTTTTAATTCATTGTAAATACATGGTCCAAGTTGGTTT
The DNA here is from genome assembly GCA_040080445.1 of Pseudobdellovibrio sp. Lineage (GTDB taxonomy): Bacteria > Bdellovibrionota > Bdellovibrionia > Bdellovibrionales > Bdellovibrionaceae > Pseudobdellovibrio. The sequence continues at coordinate 793 of JBEBIK010000274.1, read as the reverse complement.
ATGGTATTTTCGAATTTTGCAGTCTTAGATTTGACATTTTCATAATGAATCGATTGAACAGATTTTGCAATTTTTTCTATGTGATGTAATTTCCACTTTAGATTTTGAACGTGAGATTTAATTAATTGTGGCACTGCAGAGTAGCGGTCCTCTTTTTCGTAAATTTCACTAATCTTTGTTTGAATTTCAACCATTGAATTCAATGAACTGATATCTATTTCCTGATTTATCAGTTCAATTCCGACTTCATATTTGTTTCCTGCAGTGGCTTTAGATCTTCTTACTATGCAAGCGAACTCATGAAAGACATTTCCATAAACATTTAGTTTGCAATCAGTTATAACAGTGTTGAGCGAGTATTCATTATCCGATAAAAAAGCTAATCCATACGTTGAGTAGTTAATAATTTTAAATTTTTGATTATCGATCTGAAAATCAAGATAGTCAGGGTCATTAAATCTACTTGCACGGATTATATAGTTTGAATTGCTATGGGTTTGAATTTCTTGATGATTTAATGACATGGTGTTACCTCTCTTATCGTTTCGGCTATCTGTCTCAATAAGAAAATAGACCAATGTCTTATTTATTTAATATTTATTAAGCCGAAACTATATATATGAACCCAGCAGCAAAGCAAAAGTTTAGTAAACTTCAATTTTCTATAATTACTGGCATGCATTTGCTAGCTATTGGTGGGCTCTTTTTTTACAGTATTCAGGCCTGTTTGGTCTGGGTAGTGGCTCATGTATTTTTTGGTATGGTAGGGGCATCATTAGGTCTACATAGACTG
>JBEBIK010000273.1:0-3430 GCA_040080445.1 Pseudobdellovibrio sp. | reverse complement strand
GTCCTCTTCCAATCTTCATTTCTCTATTTTGTTCTCTTATTTGCAGCTTTTTTCATTATCTTTATTTACAAATATTTCTTCCAATCTAGAAAATCTAAAGAAATTAAAATGGCTTTTTCAAAATATGTTTCAAAAGATGTCGTTGAAGAAATATTACGTAATGAAAGCTCACTTGAGTTGCGTGGTCAAAAACTTCACATGAGCGTATATTTCTCAGACATTCGTGGCTTTACAAGCTTTTCAGAGAAAATGGATCCCGTTGAACTTTCAGACTTACTCAATAAGTATTTTACTCCTATGTCGGCCATTATCACACACCACCAAGGAACCATCGATAAATACATTGGTGACGCCATCATGGCCATGTTTGGCGCACCTATCAATTATCAAGATCATGCTTTTAAAGCGTGCCACGCCGCTATAGATTGCGTTGGTGCACTCGAAAAAATCAATCAAGACTTTGCTGCGAAAAATTGGCCAAAAATCGATATCGGTATTGGCATTAACTCTGGGTTTATGAATGCAGGTAACATAGGATCTGAAACCATTCAAAATTATACCGTTATCGGAGATAGTGTAAACTTAGGTTCACGACTAGAAAGTTTAACTAAAGAGTATGGTGTTAAGATTATAATAAGTGAATTTACTTATGAAATCGTTAAAGATTCATTTATTTGTCGCGAACTAGATAAAGTTAATGTTAAAGGAAAAAAAGAACCCGTACGCATTTACGAACTAATAAGCGCAAAATAATTAGCAATACATGTCTTATAATGATACAGACTTTCAAAATATTCGTCACGGACTTACAAAGAGTTTCATTTAACCCAAGATTTTGCCGATGGTTTCTACATGAGCACCGAGTATTGGATACTATATGACCCAAGAAATAAGACGCAAACCGACAAACTGACAACTGAGACTGCGCAGTTTACTTTACTAAAAATGAAAACCAAAGAAATTAATAACTTTCTAATCTGGAAAACAGATTGGGAAAAATGGCAAAAATTACGTGATTTTTTGACCTCAGATAACAGCCCTTTCATGAGCACATTTTTTGGAAAATCTAATGCCACGGAAGAAGAAAATGAATCCACTCCAAGCTCAATATCAATGAAACCTGTGGATAAAGAGATTGAAAAAAAAATTCAAGCTTCATTTTCTAATGTGAGTCTTGAAGAAGTTGATCTTAATAAAGTCGCATCAACAGGAATAGCACAATTCGATGCTGATCAGATAAGCGCTGACGATAAATCTAAATCAAATATCAGCTTCAAAGGACTAGATAAAAAAACAGCCTTTGCTAAATCTAATTTAGCAGAAGACAAGTATAAAATTGAATTACTACTCATTCACCCAAAAGGCAGTATGTTTAGAACTCTTGCTAAGGACATCTCACTGAGCGGAACCTTTGTCGAAAAGATTGTGCCTGACGAATTTCATCACACTACGTTTGACTTAATTGTTATCAATAACTTTATTCCAGATGCACAGTACAAAAGACTGAGCTTAAAAGCTCAGGTTAAGATTACAGACTCATCTATTTATTTGGAATACGTATCTCAAAGCGATGACAAGAAAGAAAATTTAAGAGCTGTTTTAGAATATTATATTAGATCATCAAAAAAAATAGACTCTTAAAATCCGAAAGACTTTGTGTATTGCACTCCTGCCGACACGTCCGAATATTTATTAAGATCTACGTTTGAGGTATTGTTTACAAGTTTAAGATTCAATCCCAAAGAAGCTCTATTTCCTAAATCTTTACTCAGGCTATAAGAGAGATTTGCTTGGTTATCAGTTCTAGGAGATGTTTTATCTGAATAATTTAAGTACTCATAGCCCAATCTAACTGAAGAAAATGTACTCTTCCAAGTTGGCCAAGAATACCCGATAGCAGTTGAGTATCTTTTGTATCTGGTATTAATACCTTTTGTACTACTGTAATCCACTCCCAAATCGTAAAACATATTAGAACTTTCAGTCTTTGATGTGTACTGCACATAAGTTACTAAAAAATCAAATCTTAAACCAGAGGCATCATCATCATCTGTGTTAAAACCATAAGACTTATCCACTGACAAAGTTACATTGTACTTCAGAGAATTATCATTAGAAATAGGAGACAGCACCTGGCTTTTTACATAAAAAGATGTGAGAGAAAGTTCGCGAGTTGTCGTGTTAATAGGTAGATAAACCGAATAAGCATTTATCGAAAAATCAAATTTGTTTGCTAATAATTCTTCTTCAAAATAAAAACGAATCGGTGCCGACAAAAGAAACTGTAAGGCATCTGTAGACTGAATAGTACTGTTAGACTTAAATCCGCTGTCTAAGGTGTAATTGTCGAGTATGGCAAAGGTTGGTTCGAATACAAAGTTATAGCGATCAATGGCCTTATGAGATAAAGAAACCCCATATCCGAAAACATGGCCAGTTAAATTATCTGCAAAAGAAGATGGCGCTAGATTAAGTGCATTTGAATCGTAGTTATAGCCGAATAAAAAGCTTAGATTAGATTTTTTATTATCCTCAAAATAATTCTGATAACGTATGACTCGATCAATTAAAGCCTCTGTCATGTTATCAAGCTTAGGATCTTTAGATACATCCATCGAGAGCTCTAAACTATTTAAAGCTCTATCGTACTCACCCCTGTAAAACTGAATTAAACCCAAATTATGATAGGCTTTTGCAGTATCATTTACATTTGAACCTTTTATATACGTTTCAAGACTATCACTAGCTTGATCGTAATTATTAAGACGTGCTTGATTTAATCCATAGTAATAATACCAATTGATGTACTGATTGCGGCTGCTTTTAATCCCGTCAAGCAAAGCCAGAGATTCTTCATACTGTTGCTTGTTGTATAAATCGATACTCTCATTAGTCACTTTTTCTAAAATACGCTTATCAGTTTCGGCATAGGCCGAAAAACCTAAAAAATATATTCCAATAATCAAAGATGCAATACCTATATTTTTCATTAATTAAACCAAAATTCTAAGGCCCAGGTTGAGTAATAATTTTAACTTTTGATTTCTCAAATTTTCTGTTAGCTGCACCGTCTTTAATTTGATCATTATTATTTAAATCTTGTAATGGGGTTCCTGTAGGTGGGGGCAACTTAATATCACTACGGGTTTCTGCTCCAGGAGTAGGCGGAGCCTGACCACTTGTTCCAGCATCATTTTGGTTTCCCTTAACACTTGTTTCGCTTTCCACTTGCTTAACTTCTTTTTCAGGTAACTTAACTGGAGGAGCCGCAGAGCCACCTTCTTGGGCTTGCGACTTTTCACCTTTGTTTACAACAACAGGTTCATTAGCTGGCTTATCCCCTGCTGCAATACTTTGAAACATGACCTGCCCTTTTAAGGTAATAACTTCTGTTACTTTGGTTTGTTTATCAAATGATGTTACAAACTGT
>JBEBIK010000272.1:0-3446 GCA_040080445.1 Pseudobdellovibrio sp. | reverse complement strand
GGTGTAGATCGTTTAGCCGACCTTTGCGCTGTTAACCTTGAAATTGAAAATACCAAACCTATTTCGATTATTGCTCATGGGGACAAAGCATTGGCAGAAGCCGTTCAAATCTCAAGCTTACTTAGAAATAAAAATAAATACTGCGAAGTTTTCTTAACTGGAAACTTTAAAAAGAAACTAGAACGTGCCAATAAGTTAAATACAAGCAAAGCTATCCTTATCTTTGAACAAGAAGATGGTAGCTTTGAGTATAAACTAAAAAATTTTGAAACAGGCGAAGAGACATTAACGTCTCTTCAAGATTTACTTATTAACCTCGGTTAAAAAATTCTGTAATGCAATAAATGAGCGAAGATCTGCTTGTTCATTGTAAGCTGCACCTTTTGAAATATCATCACCCATAGCTTTTTCAGTGAACGCATGAACTGCGCCACTGTAACTTACGAATTCATAGTTTACTTTGTTATCGTTCAATTCTTTAACGAACTGTAATACTTCAGCTCCTGGCACATAAGGATCTATTGCTCCATGTAAAACTAATAGTTTAGTTCTGATACTTTTAGCATCGTCTGGTTTGGCTCCTGCAAGGCCTCCGTGAAAACTAATAACTCCCGTTAACGGTAAGCCTATACGAGCCATATCTAATGCTACTGTGCCGCCAAAACAATATCCCATTGCTGCAATTTTATTTACATTAACAAGCTTGTTTGAAGCCAATGTATTATAGGCAGCAGTGGCGCGCGAACGCATTTCCTTGCGCTCTCCGGCTTTATATTTACCAGCTAAAGCGCCCGCTTCGTTTGTATCTTTTGGATGAATACCTTTTCCATATATATCTGCCACGAAAGCAACATAGCCTAGTTTTGCCATCTGCTCGGCACGCATCATAACGTACTCGCCCACACCCATCCAGTTGTGCACAATAATTATTCCAGGCAATTTTTTATTTTTCTTAGCAAAAGCTGTATCAAAAACAACTGCACCCTGTAAAATAGTTTCACCATCTTTGTACTCAACTGTTTGCGTTTTAATTTTTGCAAATGCATTCACTGACAAAAATAAAATCGTTACTAATAAAAACTTCATACACTTCTCCTTTAAATTATCGTCTTCCAACTTTTACACTCTCGCCACGTTTCCAGCCAAATACTGTTTGCGACTGTGTGCGCGACCAATAAAACATGAGTATTACGCCAATTACAAATAAAGCAACACTCAGCCACTGCCCACGCGTTAAACCTAACAACTCATAGCCTATTTGAATGTCTGGCTCTCTAAATTGTTCGTTAAATATTCTCGATACTGCATAAACCATAGCAAAACTTGCAGCTAGAAAGCCAGGTTTACGTGATTTACGCGCCAAGAAAAACAACACCACGAACGAAAAAAGGCCTTCAGTTAAAGAAGCAAATAGTTGCGAAGGATATCTTGCGTCCAAAATTGGCGCGATCGTTGTTTTCAGGGCCGAATTTCCATTTTGTATTTCATGAGTAATTTTATAAAGAGTAGCGTAAACTTGCTCACGAGAAGCTGAATCTTTTGTAAAATTCGCAAGTAATTCACTCCATCTGCTTTGCTCTATACCGAGTTGTTGCACCGTTGGACTTAATGTCGCCAAACGATCAAATTGGTAAGTCGGCCAGTTAATAATATCTGTGGGAAATTTTACAGAATATTGAAAAGATTCAGGAGCAATACGTCCAACTAATTCGCCGTTAATAAAATTAGCAATACGACCAAAGAAAAATCCGATCGGCCCGGTAATGGCGGCTAGGTCGATTAAGTACGCATAGTTTAAACCATTTTTACGAGCAAATAAAATGCTGGCAATAACCACACCGAGAAGTCCGCCATGGCTAGCCATTCCACCTTCGTTTACAGCTAGTACTCCCCAAAAAGGAAGGCTGGATTTAAAACTAAAAAATAAATTTGGGTCATAGAATATGCAGTAACCTAAACGCCCGCCCGCCAGTACACCTATGGCCGCATAAGTAATAAAGTCTCCCACTAGGTTATGACTTAGACCTGCACGCTGACGCCCCGCAAGCCATACAATTAATTGATAAGCACAAATAAATCCGAGCATATAAGAAAACCCATACCAACGAAATCCAAACTGATCTCCCCATAAAGACGTATCGGGTAATTTTAAAATAAACGGGCTTAAATCATGAACATAGGACATAGTCTCTCCATTAAAAAATAATATTTCAAAATGACAATGACATATCTTTGCTTGGCTAACGAAATAGGTCAATGCTACAAATAAGCCCATGGGCACAAATAAAGTTTCAGATATATTCAATCCCGAAAAATGGAAAACAATTGAAGGTTTTAACTTCACAGATATCACCTACCACCGCGCAGTTGATCAAGGCACAGTACGAATCGCATTCAATCGCCCCGAAGTGCGTAACGCTTTTCGTCCTAAAACAGTCGACGAACTTTCAATAGCCCTAGAGCACGCTCGCATCAGCGCTGATGTTGGTGTCGTTATTTTAACTGGCAATGGGCCATCTCCTAAGGATGGTGGCTGGGCATTTTGTTCAGGTGGTGATCAAAGAATCCGTGGTAAAGATGGTTATAAATACGAAGGCGCCGACAATAATGGCACAGGCTTAAGCGAACAAAATAAAGTCGATCTTGCTAAACTTGGGCGCCTTCACATTCTTGAAGTACAAAGACAAATTCGTTTTATGCCTAAAATTGTAATGGCCGTAGTTCCTGGCTGGGCTGTTGGTGGAGGACACTCTCTACATGTCGTATGTGATTTAACTTTAGCTTCAAAAGAAAATGCTATTTTTAAACAGACAGATCCCGATGTAGCTAGTTTTGACTCAGGATATGGCTCGGCTTACTTAGCTCGCCAAGTGGGTCAGAAAAAAGCTCGCGAAATTTTCTTTTTAGGCCGCAACTACAATGCCGAAACAGCTTACCAAATGGGCATGGTTAACGAAGTAGTAGCACATAAAGATTTAGAAAATGTAGCGCTGGAGTGGGCCTCAGAAATGAATAAAAAATCTCCTACAGCAATGCGTATGCTAAAATATGGTTTTAATATGATTGATGACGGACTAGTTGGTCAGCAGTTATTTGCTGGTGAAGCCACCAGGCTCGCTTACGCAACAGACGAAGCACAAGAGGGAAGAAACTCATTCGTCGAAAAGCGTGATAAAGATTTTAAAAAATTTCCTTGGCATTATTAGAATTTGCTATTAGATAAAATCAGAGTCATTCATTAGATTATTTAAATGATAAATATTATTTATAGTTCCTGAAATTATAAACATAATTAACTCAAATTTAAAACACAATTTAAGAAAACTTGATTTGGTTTTTGATGAACGTAAATAATAAAATGTAAGTGCAAATAATAAAGTAATTACTCCGGTAATATAACGGAGTGCATAGAGAATGCCCGTGGTATTGTAATATCGCATGATTGT
>JBEBIK010000271.1:0-3451 GCA_040080445.1 Pseudobdellovibrio sp. | reverse complement strand
CTCAAAAAATCATGACAGCTAAATTCACTGAAGAAGAATTATTCGGCGCTAAAATCATCAAACGCGCTTGTGAAGAACCAGTTCGTCAAATCGCAGCTAACGCAGGACTTGATGGCGCGATCGTAGTAGATCGTATCCTTCAAGAAAAATCTGCTAGCTACGGTTACAATGCATTTAGCGATGCATACGTAGACTTATTAAAAGACGGTGTTATTGATCCGGTTAAAGTTGTTCGTTGCGCATTAACAAATGCTGCATCAGTAGCATCATTGATGTTAACAACTGAAACTATGATCGCTGAAGCTCCTAAAAAAGATTCTGGCGGCGCAGGCGGCCCAGGAATGGGTGGCATGGGCGGTATGGGTGGCATGGACGGAATGATGTAATATCGTTTCGTTTAGGTTTCACTAAACGCAAAAAAGCTCAGGCTAATACCCTGAGCTTTTTTTTTGACTAAATTCCGAAGCTACCTGACTTAGAATAAGTATTCTATGCCCACTTGTTCGTTGAGAGTTTGAATACTTGTGGATTTAGCAGGGTTGGCTCTTGTGGCCGCGCCGCTGAAACTAGAGTTGATATTGGTTATTCCAATATCGGCTCTAACTCGGAGTTTGTCAGACACAGTGTAGAGACCAAAAATACCCAGCGAAGTTATTGAAGGCTTAGAGTCTCCAGAGTTTACAGGAGATTCAGATAATTTAGGTGAAAGAAAAATATCAAACCGAGCGCCAACCGCCATTGGATATTCAGGAGTCAGAGGCATAGTGGCTTTTAACTGAAAAACTAACGAATCAGTTTGAGTGCTCGTTAAAGCCGTTGGTGTCGTGTTTGACACATCTGTTTTAAATGTAGCTAAACCCAATGCGCCAGTTAGCTTAATAGCATCAGCTTCACTAGGTGTTTCTTCATCAACAAGAAAGTAATCGTATCCGACTGAGGCTGCATAACGAGTGAATGTATAACTTAAATGAAATGGAGTAGAGCCTGATAATAAATTGTCGCCACTAAAAAAATTCATCTGTGTATTAAAATCAACAAATAAATTTTTCATTAAATACAATTGCACACCTAAGTAAACTCCAGGTGCAAAATTATTAGAGGTGCTAGCAGAAGTGCCGTTGGCTAATTCAGATGACTCTTTATACTGAGTAATTACAGCTTGTGCGGTAAAGATACCTAAAGAGTTATTTTTATCGAGTAAGTTTTCTTTAGATTCTTCCATGTTGCGATCTAATCTTGGCGCGTCTGTATCAACTTCTGAATTGCGGGGAGGTGGCGCCGTTTGTGCTGGAAAGTCTCCAACAACAGCACCTAGTGGATTAATTTGTGGAATAGGGTAGGCTACATATTCAGAAGGTAAAACTTTTGAACCCATAGCAACAACGCCAGTCTCTTTTTCAAAAATAATTTGAGCAAAACTTAAATAAGGTTCTACTTGAGTCACTTTAACTTTAGCAATAATCTCTTTTTCAACACCCACCATACTTTTTAATTTTGGATGTCGATTAACTTTTAAAACTTGAGCTAAAGCCAACTCTTGCCCGAGCTTAACTCCGTTCATAGAACCTAAATTTAAAGTTACATCTAGGCCACGGCGACTGAGTACATAACCTCTGTACGGCAGCTTGTTTTTTATATTGTAGTACATTGTAACAAAATTCTCGCGCAACTTTGAAACTTCAAAAGTATTAATATCTTGAAAAGACTCTTCTGCTAAAATTAAACCTTGATCTTGCGTAAACAATTTAAGTTTGGCATTTAAACCTCGAGGACCTTTAGTAATAAAGGCTGTAAGCAAGCCTTGTGTATTTGTTTTAGTTAAAACTTCAATAACATCATTAGGCTGATTATCAAATTTTTCGATAAATATTTTTTTATTAATATCTGGAAACTCAGCATAGCCCCAAACTTTATCGCTTTGTAATAGATCAACTAAAAGTTTTTGAATCGGATCTGCGTAGATATTATTTACGTTGTCGTAAACAGGCGCCAAAGTAATAGTTTTAAGAATAATTTTTTCGTCTACTAAGCTCGTGTATTTAACTGGAAATGGGCTTTTATTTTTGCTATTACCCGTTTGCGCATAAAGTTGAGTAGTTAGAGTTAATAAGAGGGCTATGAGTGTGCAAGCTAGGTTGTTAATCATTACTTATTTTTGCCTTTTTTAAGGAGCTACGCAATACGACCAGCCTATTCAACTAGACTAAGATCATTGGCTTTTAGGCTAGCTTTTTCAAAACTGTTTCTGCAAAGCCCAATTAAGGATAAAATAAAGCATGACCTTGAAGTGCTTAATTGTAGAAGACTCACCCTTTATGCGAGAGATATATCGTTATTCTCTGCGCGAGCTCAACAATTTTAGTATCGTTGCTGAAGCCCAAGATGGCGAAGAGGCTATTAAGCTTTTGTTAGAACTTCAACCTGATATCTTAATCTTAGATTTAGTGCTCCCCAAAAAAAATGGAATAGATGTTTTACGTGATTTACCGACGATTTCCGCGCACACCAAAACTATAGTTATTTCGTCGCTTGAAGATGAAAATATAATCACCCAAGCCAAAGCGCTAGGAGCGATTTTTTATTTATTAAAACCTTTTACAAAATTACAACTAGTTACGGCAATAGAAGAGATCAGTAAGAATTATTCAGAGGTGCAAAGTGGATGAATTTAAATTTGTTTTAAAATGCTTGGGAATAGCCGCAGCATTTATGGTATTAACTCAGATTAAGACAGGCGAAGTTAGCATTGAAGAAAAAATTGAAGCATCATTAGTTAATTCAACGGTTTCAACTTTTGTAAATAAAGTAGCCGACGGCGGAGTTAAGCTTATTAAAGACGGTGCAAACTCAGCTAAAGAAATTTATCTTGATTGGAAAAATTCTGAGAAAACAACAAAACACGAAGCGGTTGAAAAGCCTGTTGAAAAGCCTAAAGTAGCACAGCCTACTAAAATGGAATTTAAAGAAGCTCAGTCAAAAATCGAAAAGCTCAGCGTTGAAGACGATAAGCTTACCGAAGACGAATTTTAAATTTAAAGAATACTATTTACGATAGTAAACAGCACCACTAGTTACATTGCCTGAGCTATTTGAGCCTGCAGACCTTGGAACGAATGCAGTTCCATCAGCAGAGCGAGTTTGGTTTTTTTTAAGATTCTTTAATGGACAGTCTGCTGCATAGGCGCTTGTACCCAATACCGACATAGCAATTACGAATAATGCGATCTTCTTCATATAGTTCTCCTTTGTTAGGAATAGGTCTTATGAAGATACATTGCGAAGTCAGTGCCAATGCAAAGTCGCCGAAGTCATAATAATTTGTAAAGAGTTTCAAGTAGTTAGAGAGGCGTACTTTAATGAGACTGAAAATACTTTAGACAGTTGTGGTTAGAAATATCAAGCGTATCAAAATGATACGCTTATTTTATCCGAATTATTTACCGCTATTAAC
>JBEBIK010000270.1:0-3452 GCA_040080445.1 Pseudobdellovibrio sp. | reverse complement strand
CGGTTTAAAATATGCCGCAGTAACCTCACCCTTAAAAGAAACGGCATGGAGCATTTCTAACAAAAACACACCAGCATCTGCAGAGCTCAAGTCGGCTAACACTTTATATGTTAATGGTGCCGAACTATTTTCACACAATACCGATTTAGACGGATTTAAAGAACTTACATTAATGATAAAGCCTACTGATAAAATTGCAATTTGGGGTGGCGGCGGAACTCTCGATATGATGAAAAGAGTTTTACCTGAGGCTCACTTATTTTCGAGCCAGACGGGGCAGCTTAGAAATACCAGCCAAATAGCTTTGGCAGAGTATGACTACTTAATATGGGCGGCTCCACGTTCTGAACTCACACAATTTCCTAGCGATGATTTACGTATTAACGCCGTAATTGATTTAAACTACCGTGAAAATTCAATGGGGTTAGAGTTTGCAGCGTCACGAAAAATTGACTATACATCGGGACTTAATATGTTTAAATTGCAGGCCGAGAAGCAACGAGTTTTTTGGAGTGATAGTGAGCGCAAATAGTTTTGGACATTTATATAAAATTACCACTTTTGGCGAAAGTCATGGCGAAGCCTTAGGCGTTGTTATTGATGGTTGTCCATCGGGTGTTACTTTTGACCATGAGCTCTTATTATTTAATTTAAAAAGACGTAAACCTGGCCAGAGCTCAGTTACAACTTCTCGTAACGAATCAGATACTCCTGAAATTTTAAGTGGAGTATTTGAAGATAAAACTTTAGGTACACCCATCTGTATTATAGTTCGCAATCAAGATCAAAGATCAGCTGACTACGATAAAATTAAAAATGAAGCCCGTATCGGTCATGCTGACGACACATGGATTGAAAAATTTGGTCACGTCGATCATCGTGGCGGGGGTAGATCTTCTGGTCGTGAAACTTTAGCTCGTGTTATCGCAGGGTCTGTAGCCCAAATGTTGTGTCGTCAAATAGCACCAGAAATTAAAGTTAAAGGCTATGCATCTCAAATAGCTAATTTTGAATTAAGTGAAATAGAAAACCAGAATATTTGGAACCTTAATGTTGATGATTTCATTACACGTTTTCCTTCTCCAGAAAACAATTCTAAAGTTGTTGAATTACTTGAAGCAGCCAAAAAGGCAGGCGAGAGTTATGGTGGACAGGTCGAAGTTCAAGTGAAAAATATTCCAAAGTCTCTTGGTCAGCCTGTATTTCACAAGTTTAAATCAGATTTAGCTGCAGCGGTTATGAGCTTGGGAGCTACAACGAGTTTTGAATTTGGTGAAGGTTTCAGCTCAAGTCAAATCAAAGGAACTGATTTTCACTCTGAACTTAATTCCATGGTTTACGGCGGAATTCGCGGTGGTTTAACAACTGGTGAGTTGATTAACTTCCGTGTGGGCTTTAAGCCAACCTCTTCTATTAAAGACACCGCTAAACAAGGCCGACATGACCCATGTATAGTTCCGCGCGCAGTGCCTGTAGTTGAGGCTATGACTTGGATTTTAATAGCAGATCATATGCTGTGGAAACGTTTAGACCGCGCTTAATATTTTTAAGAGCGAGGTTTTGTATACGGAACCCAGTTCTGCTTTTCTTTTTGATTTGTTAATTTTAAATAAACATCTGGAAAAGGTCTTTTTTCTAAATCTGGGTCATCGATACCCTTAACCTCAGCACTTGTCCATTTTGCTGGACTTAAAACATTACAGCTACTATCCGGATTAGCCGACATAAGTCTTCCATCAGAATTAAGGCCGAGTACTGAGCCGTATCCGACATTTTCAATCACTTTTCTAATATTACATCTTTGCATGACTTTTGTGTTGGATCCTGCAGACTTGTATAAACTAGATTCAGGAGCCGTTGTTCTGGTAATAACGAAGTCGACAATTTTTTTATTAAAACTTAAATCGATTCGACTGTTTTTTACGCGATAGTTTTCAATTGAGAGCGTACCATTTTCGTCGAGCACACCACGTATTTGTAAGCCTTCATGATATTTTTTAGCTTGGTTTATAGCTTGAAAATTAGAATATTCTCTTTTGTAATTTATAGTTTCTTCATCGCTTTGTTCGCTAGAAGTATAATCGACAGTAATATTATAAAGTTTTCCATCAGCATCAGTTAATACGAGGTCTTCATAAAATACACCACCCGTAGCTGTTTACCAGCCGCCTGTTGAGCTTTGCATTTCAGGTTCTAAGACAATAAAATTATCTTCATTGCCATAGAATGGTGCTTTAGATATTACACCTTGCTTATCTAAGAAATAAGATTGGAAATTATGAGCGAGCACAAAGTATTTTAAGTTTGGAATAACAGGATTAGGATCTTTAAGGCGTTGAAGAGGATATTGGCGCATCACTTGTTTATTTAATACAGCATCGTATTCAACAAACTCAAGCTGACCACTAGTTTTTAAAGTTACGTAGAGACTTCGGCTAGACATGCCATTGAAGCTCGCATTAGGAACATACTGTCTTGAGATATGCGAAAACTTGTCATCTTCAGTTGTAGCTTCTGGAGCCGGGCGTTTAGCCTCATATCTGGGGCCCCATACGAATAAGCGGTCAGACTCTGTAAACAATAGTAGTGAATTCGTACGAGGAGAAAATTCAATTTTTTTAAATTTTTCTTGAAACTTTGGAAGCTGAATTTTTAAAGGTAATAACTGAAGCGAGTAAGGATTTACCCAAGCTAAAGATCCATCTTCTAATAAAACGGTAGCAACATCAAAATGTTGAGCTAAAGCAGATCTGAAATTATTAAATCGTGTACTTAAGCCAGTAAAAGCATTAGATAACATTAACTCTTTTTCAGCTCTGTCTAAATTATTTGAGTATTGTGCCAGTGCTAATTCATAGAGAGTTCCGTATCCGTAGGCACCTGCATTTTCAGCTTTGTTTGAGAAAGTATCGTCACAGCCACCCTCAGTTTTTGGTATATCTCCAATGCGGCACATAGTGTGTCCTGGGTCGCGAGTATCTGAGTGTCTGGCCTCGTGTATGAGAACGCTAAGTGCTTCTAAAGGTTCTTCTTTAAAAAACATTCCACCAAGCTCTATTTGTTTCATTGCACGATAATTTCTAGCCACTGAATTGACTTGTGTTAAATCAACTTTAAGTTGGTTTGTATTTTGTCGGATATATTCATACGAATTAGCAAGCTCAAGCTGAATGCTTGGAGCCCAGTTTTTAGGAAAATTAATTTTAATCTGGTTCGCAAGAGCTAGAACTTGCGCTAGTTGCACGCGCATACTTTTAATTTTACAGCCTTCGTCTAAGCTAGGTCCATCAATCATATCTAAATTGAGTTGTGTCGACCAAATCATAAACTGGTGTTCTGTCGGGCAAGGCAAATTAGCGTAGGAGTTGCGTGTCTCATTGGGTGTAACAGAGCTTGGCAAACGCGGCTGTGTTGCTACATATTTATTATCTGTAAAATAATAAGAAGAACAA
>JBEBIK010000269.1:0-3458 GCA_040080445.1 Pseudobdellovibrio sp. | reverse complement strand
CCCATACGGAACTGCTTGTTGCGGCATCGAATTAATGTCGGTGATGGGTCCTAAATACGACTTAGCAAGATTCGGTGCTGAAGTTGTACGTTTCTCTCCACGTCAAGCCGACTTACTTTTAGTTGCCGGCACTATCACAGAAAAAATGGCGCCAATCTTAGTTCGTATTTACGAACAAATGTTAGAGCCAAAATATGTTTTATCGATGGGTGCCTGTGCAAGCTCTGGTGGTTTTTACCGCGCTTATCACGTTTTACAAGGTTGCGATAAAGTAATACCTGTAGATGTTTACGTACCAGGTTGCCCTCCAACTCCAGAAGCTGTTCTTGATGGCGTAATGACTTTACAAAAAATGATCACAGACAGAACTCCACGTCCGTGGAAAGACAACTGGAAATCTCCTTACACAGAATCTAATCCTAATAGCGAATTAGGGCAGGTGAGATAATGGCAACGGCAACTCATTTTCCCGAATTATTAAAAAGTGATTTAGTTTCTAAATTCGGCGCTGAGCAATTTAGATTTATCACAACTCCTGTTGGCGATAATGTTATCGAAGCTCCAAAGGTTTCAGTTCATGCACTTTTGCAATATTTAAAAGAGTACGTAGGGTTCGATTTTTTAATGGACGTTTGCGGTGTTGATTATCCAACTCGTACTAAAAGATTTGATGTGGTTTACCACTTATTCAGTACAAAAGATTTTTCTCGCCTTAGAGTTAAAGCCGCTGTTGAAGACGGGGGCTCTATTGCCACAGCTACTAACATTTGGGTTGGTGCTGACTGGTTTGAACGCGAAGCTTACGATATGTTCGGTATTAAATTCGACGGTCATCCCAACTTAAGAAAAATTTTAACGCATCACCAATTTGAAGGTCATCCACTACGTAAAGATTACGAAGCTGATCACCAACAGCACTGTGACAGTGTTATGCCAATTCACTTTAACAATACTTCAGATCAGCGCGGCGATTTATTAGACACACGCTTCGTGCCAATCAATATCGGGCCTTCTCATCCTGCAATGCACGGAACTTTGCGTGTTATGGCTGAACTTGACGGCGAAACTATTATTCGCGCTAACTGCGAAATCGGTTTCTTACATCGCTGTTTTGAAAAGATGGCTGAAACTCATCCTTACAATCAAGTTATTCCATACACAGATCGTTTGAACTACTGTTCGGCTCCAATGAATAACGTAGGTTATTGTAAAACTGTTGAAAGACTTTTAGACGTTACTATTCCGCCGCGTGCACAAGCTATGCGTGTTCTTCTCTGCGAACTTTCTCGCGTGATTGATCATATCGTAGCGGTTGGTACTGGCGGCGTTGACTTAGGTGCTTTAACAGCTTTCTTCCATTTATTTACTTACCGTGAAAAAGTTTACTCATTATTCGAAAAACTTTGCGGAGCTCGTTTAACCGTATCCATGACTCGCGTTGGTGGCATGGCTCAAGATGCGCCAGAAGGTTGGTTTGATGATGTGCTTGATTTCTGTAATGAAATGAGTGCTGGTATCGATGAAATATCTAAGCTCATGCTAGACAACAAAATTTTCATTAAACGTACACAAGGTGTTTGCCCGATTTCTCAAACAAGAGCTATCGAGTGGGGTTACACAGGCCCGCTTTTAAGAGCCACTGGTATTGCGCAAGATTTACGTAAAACAAACCCATACTATGGTTACGAACAATATGATTTTTCAATTCCAACAGGATCTAACGGTGATATCTATGACCGCTACGCTGTTCGTATTGAAGAGATGCGCCAAAGTATCAGCATCATTCGCCAAGTATGTAAAACGATTCCAGGTGGTGATTACACTATCCGCGATAAAGGAATTGTTTTACCTGAGAAAAAAGATGTTTACGGAAATATCGAAGGCTTGATGAATCACTTTATGTTGGTGATAAAAGGCTTACGTCCTCCAGTTGGCGATATTTACGATGCCACTGAAGCCGCTAACGGAGAATTGGGTTTCTACTTAGTGAGTGATGGTTCTGCAAATCCGTATCGCTTAAAAGTGCGCCCACCATGTTTTGCAATTTATCAGTCGTTTCCAGAAGTGGTAAAAGGATCAATGTTAGCAGATGCTATCGCAACTGTAGCCAGCATGAATGTTATCGCTGGTGAGTTAGACAGATAGCTTAGGGAGTAAGAGAATATGTTTCAGCTTTCATCAGAAGGAAAACAAAAAGTTTTGAGTGAACTCAAAAGATACGAATCAAAGCAGTCAGCTGTTTTGCCAGCTTTGTATATAGGTCAAAAAGAAAACAACGGCCATATTAACGCTGAAGTGATCAAAGAATTATCTCAAGTCATGCAAATTCCAGAATCACAAATTAATGAAGTTTTCACTTTTTACACGATGTACAACAAACAAAAAATCGGCAAATACCATGTTCAAGTTTGTCGTACTTTATCTTGTATGTTGAATGGCGCTGAAGAATTAACGGCGCATTTATGTAAAGAATTAAACGTTAAATTAAATCAAGTCACTGCAGATGGCAGATTTACGGTTTCAGAAGCTGAATGTTTAGGTTCATGCGGAACGGCTCCGATGATGCAAGTTGCAGATAAATATTACGAAAACTTAACTCCAGAATCAGCAATGAATCTTTTAAGAGGCATGAAGTAATGGAAATGCAATATAACAACAAAGAAACTAAATACCTTACAGAGTTTTATCACTTACCTGAATTCAAAGGCATAGAGGGTTACAAAAAACACGGCGGCTATAAAGATTTAGAAAAAGCTTTAATAATGCAACCGCAAGCGATCATCGACGAAGTTAAAGCTTCTGGTCTTCGTGGACGCGGAGGCGCAGGTTTTTCAACTGGAATGAAATGGGGATTCTTACCTAAAAATAATGAGCCTCGTTATTTACTTTGCAACGCCGATGAAGGCGAGCCTGGTACATTCAAAGACCGCATGATGATGGAAAAAGCTCCGCATCAACTAATCGAAGGCATGATTATTTCAGGCTACGCTATTAGTTCAAAAAAATCATATATTTATATTCGTGGCGAATACGACGATTCAATCAATGCTCTAGAAGCCGCTATTCAAGAGGCTTACAAAGCCGGTTACTTAGGTAAAAACATTTTAGGTTCTGGTTTTGATCACGATATGGATGTGTATCGTGGAGCAGGTGCCTACATCTGCGGAGAAGAAACAGGAATGATTTCATCTCTTGAAGGTTTAAAAGGCCAACCTAAATTAAAACCGCCATTTCCGGCAGTTCAAGGTTACTTAAAAAAACCAACTATCGTAAATAACGTAGAAACTTTAGCCGTTGTAAAATATGTTATTCGTGATGGCGCTGCTCATTACAAAACTTTCGGTACAGAAAAATCAACGGGTACAAAATTATTTTCTTTATCAGGAAATGTTGTTAAGCCGGGTAATTACGAAGTTCCATTAGCATTTCCATTAAAAGACATGATCTACGGTCTTGGT
>JBEBIK010000268.1:0-3461 GCA_040080445.1 Pseudobdellovibrio sp. | reverse complement strand
AAATTTCGCCCTTACGAGATTGGCGAGTTGTAAATGAAACGTGAACCGCTTGTTGAATGGCTTGGTAAACAGTTTCAGTTGGTAAACCTAACATGGCACCGATACCGCCAGCTTGAGCAGGGGCTAAGTGAGCAATGTGATCTTTTTTATGTTTGTGTAAGCAAATGGCTTTTACTAAATCTACATGAATTTCGTAACCAGCAACTGCGCCACGAATAAAATCTTTACCAGTTTTACCCATTTGCTGAGCTACTGCTAAAATTGGTGGAATGTTATCACCTGGGTGAGAGTAATCGGCTGCTAAGAAAGTATCGTGATAATCTAATTCACGAACCGCTGTTCCGTTAGCCCATGCAGCCCATTCGCAAGAAAACTTTTGATCATTAGGCATACCAAATACAGTTGAGCCGCCAGCGCGAGGATGAGCCAATGCCATAGAGCGAGCAGAAGCTACGGGATGACGATTTGCTGCAGCTATTGCTACTGAAGCATTATCAATTACGCGGTTGATGATCATGTCGATAACGTCGTCTTTGATAACTGCGTTGTCGGTGCAAAGTTCGGCCATCTTCCAAGCCAATTGATCTTTACGCTCTAATTTTTCTTTTGAAGGGTACACACGTAGTTTGTGTTGACGCATAAGTTCTCCTTAGTTTTTTATTAAAAATAAAATGTATTAAGCTTCTAGAAATTAGCTTAGAAAACGCCTATGGACAAATGAAATGCGCCTTCAGATTCGCCTGCTCTTTTATTTAGCTTTTGAGCGTATTCTAGGTTTAAAGGGCCAACAGGAGTATTGTATCTGATGCCGAATCCTACGGCGTCGCGCCAACCATTTATCAGATTTAGGCCTTCAATTTGAACTCGTCCGCCGTCATAAAACAAGGCACCGGCTAAATCGTATTTAACACTCAGAGGAAAGCGTATTTCTGACTTAACAAGTTCATAAGCAGAGCTTGTATTAAAGCGGTAAGAAGCACCCAACTCATTCGACGTAGAAGGAAAGAATTCGGTCGATGAGAAGCCACGAATTGTTGTGCGGCCCCCCAGAGTGAAACCTCGTTTATCAAAAGGAATACCTTCATTTTTAATTGGGTCGATATCTTCAATGTACCCACCGCGTAATGATTGCACAAAAACAAATCCAGTTTCTTTATAAGGAAAATAGAAAGTGGTCTGTCCAGTAATACGATAGAAATCATCTACGTTATTTGTACCCAAAGATTCTGCAGCATACTCTAAATTAAAACGAGTAAAGCTTCCCTTAGTTGGGTTAAATAAGTTATCGCGATAATCAATATCTATAGTTGGGCCCACAGAACCAATAACGATACTTTCACTTGAATAACCATACTTGATCTCATCTTCGTTGGTGATACCGTGGTCTTTAAATGTGGAAACTGTGTAAGACATAATGCCAGTCACATGAGAAGTAAAATCTTGTTCAATCGAAAATACAGCGGTGTTAGCTTCGGTTACTTTATTAATTGTTATATCTGAAATTGTATTCGAACGGGTGGCGCTAGTTCTAAATCTTGCACGAGTTTCGAATAGGTAAGGTAATACAAAACCGAGAGTATGTTTTTGCTCTAAATATCTAACTTCGGCAAAATTATAATTAAGCTCTGAACGTAAAGAAAGACCAATACCCCAGCCATAAAAATTTCTGTAAGCAATACCCGCATAGCCGTGCAAAGTTCCTTTGTTTTCATCTGTGAAACCTATACCAAGAACTTTAATTCCAGGATCGCGTTCAACGACCTTAACAACAACGGTTCTCAGGGCTACGTCTGTATCTTTTTCTAGGGTGCTAATTTCTACTGAATTAAAATGACCCGTACGTTGCAAACGAGAAATCGACTCTTCAATCTTAACGGGAGTGAGTGAATCTGTTGGTTTAAAATCAAGTTCAATCAAAATTAATTTATCACGAGTGCGCGTATTGCCTTCAATTAAAATAGATTGGATTTCAACTTTTGGGCCTTCTTTAATTTTAAATGCAAGATCGGCTTTAGAGTTGTTATCAATGTAGGTGATTAAATCAGTCTCTTCGTTTTGTAGAGAGTACTCAATATAGCCTAAATTATTGTAGAATTTTTTAACATTTAAAATACTTTGTTCAAGTTGAATTAAACTTAAGCTTTGGCCAGTTCTAAGCCCCATTGCTTCTTGTAACGGGATCAGGTTCTGTGGGCTTACGCCCTCAAATTTAATACTAGACACTTTAACTTGCTGACCTTCTTCGATCTGCAACACAACAATTCCGTTAGCCGGATTTTCGCGCTCAGTGGATACAAATAGTCTTGTCATCTTGGCGTTAACGTATCCATCATTTTGTAAGAAAATAAGTAAATTTTTAGCCGCCAATTCAATATCTTCTTTTATGTAAAGCTTGTCTTGTACTTTAGCAGAAGCTAAGTCGTAAAATTTCTTTTTATAAAAATTTTCGTCTCTAGAAATTTGTCCAACTATACTAAATTCGGATATAGTCGTGGGAGGTCCTTCGTCAAGATTTAGGTATAAATAAATACGATCACCTTTTTTAGTTTCATAAAAAGGCACATTCACATGGGGGAAACCCTGAGCCACGTAAAAGGCTTTTAGCTTTTCGGCTAATTCAGAGCCAATATTGGCATCTCGCGTTTGGTAGGTTTCAAGCTTAAGAACATCTTCTTCTAGAAAAGTGTGCTCAAAGTGGCGGTTATTAATAACTTCTACATAATAGCGTTGAGCTGGTTTTAATTTAAATACAAGTCTTGCGGTTAAATCGTTTGCTGCAAATACTATTTGTGGTGAAGGTACTTGAATTAAGTAGTAGCCGTTGGTGCTGAGTTGTTTTCGGAGTTCAGCGCTAACCTTATTCATAGTCTCTTGATTTACTGTGGCCGCTCTAAAGTTACGCTGTAACTTTTTCTGAATTCGCTTTTGAATGCTAATTTGGTCTAGACCATCAATGACTATATCGGTAAGCGCTGTAATTTTTTTTCTGATAACGGTAATACGAACGGTTTTAGAGATGCTTGAATCGGAAGTGATCTCATACTTAACTTCGGCAGATCTATAGCCAAGCTCACGGTAAAACTGTGTTAGTTTTTCAGCTCCAGATTTTAGATTTTCTTCATCTAAAGCATTAGACGGGTTTAATCCCATAAGTACTAGCGCCTCAGGCTCTGTTGTTTCAGATAGGTCTACAAATTTAATTTCTTTAACATCGGGAGATATTTCGCCAACAAGAGCTAACTCGTCTGTGCCATCAGGCTTTACAATCTTAAGGCTATTAAAATTAAAGTTATCATCTAATTTTTTTAGAATGGTGTTTAAAGTTTCAAGATTTAGGTCTTTTCGTGTTATCTCGGGCACTGCTTTAGTAATTTTTTCTGCGATATCGGCGGGCCAGTCTTTTAAGTTAACTGAGTACTTTTCAGCAGAAAATACAAAACAACTACTAAAAATAATAATTA
>JBEBIK010000267.1:0-3490 GCA_040080445.1 Pseudobdellovibrio sp. | reverse complement strand
TCTCAGCTTGTGCGACTTCGCCAAAAGTCGTTTACAACGACGGCTATCCTGATATTTGGTGGGCTCCAGTAGCAAAAGAGCAATTAGCCAGTTGGGAAATTGGTCCCGAAAAAGCAGATCGTTCAAAAGGTGAAGTGATTCTCTCTAAAAGAAACGAACTTGGTAAACTCTCAAATTTTTATGCTGTTGAATTTTATTTAGATAAAGATCTTTACGGAAGCATTGAGGGCTTATGGCAATCAATGAAGTATCCTGAAAATAAAAAAGACGCGCGTTTAAAAGATAAATCTATTGTTTGGCCTTACACGCGTGAGCAAGTACGCAAGATGACAGCTTTCGACGCAAAAAAAGCTGGTGATATTGGCAGTGCTAATATGAAAAAATTAGGAATAACTTGGATTACTTACAAAGGTAAAAAGTTAGATTACAAAGGCAAAGATCAACAAAAGCACTACGACATCATATATAGAGCCACTCTTGCTAAGATCGATGCTGACTGCGAAGTGAGAGATTTATTAAGAAGAACTGGCAAATTAAAATTTTCTCCAGATCACAGACAAGATGAAGGCACAACAACTCCTGCTTACAAATATTACGACATCTATATGAAGATACGTGATAGCTGGGCTCCGCAAGCCAACTCTCCTAAAGACGTAGGATTCTGTTCTAAAAAGTAATTTTTACAAATTGGCCTCAGGCTTGCAAAACTCCAATTCGATTAAATTAAATTAATTTAAAACGAATACAAAGGAGTTTCGATGAAAACTAATAAACCCTTACTTGCATTACTCGCCCTTTCGATAACTAGTTCGACAGTTGCCTACGGACAACTTAGACCAGGTGGACCCGGACTTCGCCCTGGCGATTCTGGACAAGTAACGCCTTCAGTTTCAAGTGATCAAACAGTTGCCGCACCTGTTAAAAAACAATTAGATGCTCGTCGTTTAGAAGAGTTAGTTAAGCGTTCTGGTGAAGCTTATGCTCGTGAAGTGTTAGAGGTGTTAGGAAATGCTTATCGTATTCGTTACAACGTACGTGAAGGTATTTTATCGGGTAAAGGTCGTTTAGGCGATTACGACAATGTTAATAATGTTATTAATAGTTCTACTTACCAACAAGCGAACACGAGTGGCAAAAACATGGGTCAGGCTCGTGGTTTAGAAGCAGGCGCAAGTGCAGCTAATTCAACAGCACGCGGAATGGCTGATGCCGATATTAGTGCCGCCGTAGATAAGGCAATTGATACGGCAACAGCTATCGTATTTAAAGCGAATCCAAGAACGGCTCAGTTTAATGGAGTTGATGCAAATCTTTCTTCGCCAACGAATGTTGAGCAACGTTTATTAAACAACAGATCAGCTCGTCAGTCTGAATTAAATAGATTGATGGGAAGCAGACTTTCAAATGAATTATCAAGATCAATTTTTGATATCAATGCGATTTACAACAGACATAATACTTCTTTACCTGAGTACATGCGTGGCGTCAGTGCTATTCGTAATATGTTGGATGACACTCTAAATTCGAGCTCTAGTCTTTTATCTGAAGCTCGCTCTTTCTACAGCGAAATCGGAAGTTCAGAATACGAAAATCCATCTGCAAACCAAGAGGCGTTTAAACGTGGTTTCTCACAATTCTACAGCCGTGGTATTGAGAACATGTGGCAGAACACAGTGATGACAAGAAGTTCGTTAGCTTTTGATACAGGCGAAAATATGTATATGCAGGAAGCCGAGGCCTACGCTTCTGAATTAGGTAATTTTGATGGTTATAGATCATCTTATCGTTCGGCTTCTATCACTGGTTTTAATAATGAAATTATTAATGCTTACAACCGTAATTTTGCTGACATTAAAAATAGTGTGCAAAACAGTTCATACATCACTGCTATTGATGCAGCTGTTGTAGCTGAAGTGAATGGAAAAACAGAATTTTCTATCGGTGATACTTTTGACGTGGTTATCAACCAAGCTAAAAATCGTGGTATGCAAACAGGTAATATGAAAGTAGATATCGCATCTCAAGGTGCAGTGTTATCAATGAACTTAGGTACCAATCTTCAACTGGCAGGTCTTTCTAAACTTCAACCTCAACGAGTAGTTCGTGTAGGTTGGTTGTCAGACATCACAGCGGCAGACCAAGATGTGACAGTTACAGCTTTAGTTGGCGATAGAACTGTTTCTGCTAATTTCAAAGTAACTTACGAAGAGACGATCAGAAAAATTGCGAACCCTGCAACAGATGCGGTGACTGCTGATATCTTGATGGCTAAGGCTTGTGACTACATGAAGAAGCAATACGATGATTTATCAGGCTTTGGCGATCAATACCGTAACCGCCGTGGTGATATGTTGTTAGTACGTGTAAGAGCTTTATTTGATAAGTTATCTGAAGCTGAAAAAACTCAATTGAGATCAAAAGGTCAGGCTATTCGTAACGTATTTGGTGGTAAACCATCACGTTTCTTAAATGCTAAACGTGACGAATGGGACTCTGCTAGAAATATGATTAATGAGATGGCTCTTGGTGGCAGCGAACCTAAGTAATATTAAATAAATGAGTGTGTCTCGTTTCGATCCGTTTGAGACGAGGCACGCGTCATTATTCGCGCATGTGTCTATATTCCCAAGACAGCTTTTTTAGTTCGCTTCTAATCCGCGCTATATACCATTAGAACTTGTTTCGTTCTAAGACCTTAATGATATCAACAACTTAATATTTGGTCTCTGTTTTGAAGTACTAGATAAGTATGAAAACAAATATGAGACAAAACAATAAAATTGCAGTTATCTTAAAAAAGGTAGGCCTGTTAGTTGTATTCTCTACTCTGTTACTTCTAAACGAAGCCTGTCAGTACAAACCAACTGAATTCAACTTGGTGATTCAAGATGAAATCAGAAAAAACCATGCAGAAGAATTGTTATTCTCTAAAGATGCTAACGACATTAATATTAAATCTTTTGATGGTGACGCGAAGTTTGCTCGCTACATAGCCTCTTATTTAAAACGTACTAATAAACGTATTGATTCTGAAAAATTCACGCAAGTTTTAATGGCTTTAAGCAAAGAGCAATCCTATGACCCCATCTTTTTGTTAGCGGTTATTAAGACCGAGAGCTCGTTTAATTTTAATGCTATCGGAAGTGCAGGCGAAATAGGTTTAATGCAAATTAAGCCCGATACAGCTGAATGGATTGCCAATAAAAAGAATATTAAATGGAGAGGCGCTAAAGCCTTAAAAGATCCAGAATATAATATCCTAATTGGCGCCAACTACTTTAAGTATTTAAAAAATTCAGTTAAGTCTGAAAGTTTAAAATATGTAAACGCCTACAACATGGGTTTAACAAGTATGAATCGCATGCCTTCATCAAGTTTGAAAAAACATCCGTACTTCGGTAAAGTGATTGCAAATTATTTATCTATTTATTCAGATCTTAAAAAAATTAAATCTGTACAGACTATTTAATTAAAACTTGTAACTAGAGCC
>JBEBIK010000266.1:0-3514 GCA_040080445.1 Pseudobdellovibrio sp. | reverse complement strand
AAATGATTTTGAATTTAACTAATTCTTTTAAAGATAGGTTTAATATGGCTTTCAGACCGACTAAAGTCAAATTATTCTAATAAGAGTGTCTCATTTTGAAAATTCTTTAAATTTTTCAATGATTTAGCCGATAAATAACTAAGAATAAACGAGTTTAAATGAGGTCTATTTATGGATTCAATTAGCGCCCCTGCACCACGTACTCCTCTGCTTTTAGAGGTTACATTCCGTAGAAATTATGGTCGAAATGATGTTTCTGGTACATTAAAAAATATTAGCCTTAGTGGCGCTTTTTTAGAAGTAACTGGGCACGATATGCGCGTTGATGAAAAAATAAGTCTTACTTTTGTAGTTGGCTCTCGCGAAAGAAAAATTTCGGCTCAAATTGTTTGGAAAAATTCTCTTGGTGCAGGAATTAAATTTATGCCAGCCAATAACCGCGACGTACAAATAGTGGATGATTTAATTTATTATGTAGAATCTAAAAGAATGGGACATCGTGGAATATTAGATGGTATTCTAAAAAAAGTTTCTTAGTTGTTTTTTAATATTTCAAACAAAAAGAGCCGGCGATAACCGGCTCTTTTTTATTTTAAATCTAATATACTGTTTAAAACTAAACGTTAATTTCGTTATTCATCTGCGCCGCTTGTGCTGCTGCAGTTTTTTGTTTTTTCTTGCGAATAATTACGAATGCTAACAGCGCAACCAGCACACCAAGTGCGCCCATTGACATAAGTGTATCGCTGTTTAGTCCCTCGCCTTCTACTTCGGCTGCTGCTTCTTCGTCTAAGTTAACTTTTTTCTTAGGAGCTTCTGCAACTTCTTCTACTGGTGGTGGCGGTGGCGGCGGAGACATATCAGCTGGAGGTGGCAAACTAGCGTCTGTAGTAGTTGCTGCACTTGCAGCATCTACTGGTGGCGGAGTAGAAGCATCCGTCGGTGGCTGTGTCGCATTGATATCAGGTGGTGGTGGTAAGTTTGCATTAGCATCCGTTGGAGGTGGGGGTAATGTTTCCGTAGCAGTAGGTGGAGAAATTTGTGACGTTGGTTGAGGTGCTTGTGAAGAATCCACTAAAGTCGCATTTCCAACAGCTGGGGCTGCCGCAGCAACTGCAGATCCATTAGCTTCAACCCAATATCTTAATGTATCGCCATCTTTTAAAGTCGTTTTAGACTCAATCGTTGAATTAGAAACCCAAACTTCTTTCCATGCATTATCATAGCCTAATAAGTTTTTAGAAACTTTTCTTAAACTCTCACCCTTTTTAGCTACGTAAGTTTCAGGAACCATCCCCATATCTTCGTAGTAAAGCATGGTTTTTGTAGAGTCGTCGGGTCTGTTCGGTGATGTATAGTATACTTTGTCGCCGGCTTTAACAGAGCGTGATTTTAAATAACTGTTTTCTGCAATTTTTTTAAGATCTGAAGTTTTATCCGCACCAAAAATTTTCATGCTGATGTCGGCTAATTTTTCTTTAGGTCTTGCTATATAAACTGTATTAATCCATGCGCCGTCTTTGCCTTGATAAGGAATAACTGCATTTACTTTTTTCATTGCAGGTAGGGCTGCTACTTTAGGTTTACTAACTGGAGTAGGTTCAACTTTAGCTTCTGTTGTGGCCGCCTCTACAGCTGTTGTATCTGTAATTGGAGTCTCTGTTATTTCGCTTCCAGCAGCTGTTGCAGAAGTATCAACTGCGGCAGTTGTTGTATCAACTGGCGTTTCGGGCATTGTAGTGCTTGTTGTTTCAGTTGTAGGAGGATTACTACCTTCAGTTGTCGTCATCGTTGTTGTTTCTGTCGATGTCGATCCTGCATTATTATCAGTAACACCAGATGTTGTAGCTGCAGCGTCAGTAGGAGCCGCTGTCGCATCAACTGCTGGCTCTGAGGTTGCTGTTGTAGTAGTAGTTTCTCCCAGCGCGGCGTCAAGAGAAGGATCGGTTGCTTGAGCGCTTGTGCTTTCAGCTTCGATTTTCTCAACATCGGCATTTTCAACGACCTGAGACCCATCATCTGCTGATTTTGAAGTACATCCAGCATTTGTGAAAATCAATCCAGAAGCGGCTAATAGAAATAGTATGTTCTTTGTCATATCCCTCATCCTTGATAAAATTTAGGAGCTTCCAGCTCCAAATCTAAACTATCGACACTTCAAATTACACCACATCGCATTGTGCTGAGCAAAGACCAATAATTTCTGCTGGACTCTGGTCCTTAAAATTTATTTCAGACTAAGGTCTGGACGGCACCTTAAGTAGGGTACCAACAGGAAATTTATTTTTAGAAAACCAACCTTGCGGCAGTTCTAATGCAAATTGTGCTGGACCTTTGCTTGGATAAGAGGGCAGATCGGTTTGCAAAATAGATGTAACAGCTTTCATTTGTTGTATGTCGATTAATTTTTTATTTTTATCGAAATACCCGATATCGAGGTTTATTAAAGTATTTTTCATCCAGAAATCACGAGGCTGTTCGTTTGGAAAAACAAACAACATGCCTTCATCTTTACCTAATTTTTCGCGAAACATGAGACCATGAGCATGCTGTTGTTCGGTTTCAGCTATTTCTACATTTAGTGTTTTGTTATGTTTTTTGTAGCTGAGCTCAATTTTTTGTTTTTTAAATTTAGGAGCTACTTCTGCATTTAATAAATTAGAAAAGAGCAGGCTACTGATGAGATAAATACCTGCGACCCATTTCAAGTGCAACTCCATAACGAACCCCTCTGGTTGAAACCATCATTTGCTTTAAACCAAATAAATCTAATGTTCGAAGCAAAATAATAACTCCAATTAGGATAACATCAGCACGCCCAGATGGAATACCCATTTTAATTTTCTCTTCAACGGTCGCGTTTTTAAGTTTTAATAACCAAGACTCAAGTCCTTCTTTGGTTAAAATAAAGCCATCTATGCGGTTGGCATCAAATACACCTAATTGCGCAGCGACTAAAGAGGTGGGCGTGCCCGCAACTGCAAGAATTTGATCGAGCTTAAATCCTTGCGGCATTAAATCGCGTGCTTTAATTATAGTTTCATCTACAAATTGAATTATTTTTTCGACCTCTTCAGTTGAAGTAGGCTGAGAACTAATAAATTTTTCTGTTAATCTTACGCAGCCAATATTAAAACTTTCGCCAGCCATGAGCATTTGGTCTTTACCAAAAATAAATTCGGTAGAGCCGCCGCCAATATCTACAATCATTAAGTTTTGGCCACTACTTTTAAACCCAGAAACGGCTCCTTGATATGTTATTGCAGCTTCTTTTTCGCCAGGAATGATTTCAAGTGGGATGTTATGTTTGCGAGCGATATCAAAAAGCTCTTGTTTATTCGTAGCATCGCGTGCAGCAGAAGTAGCCATTGCTAGAATTTTTTCTGGCTTGTGTGCTTCAATGGTTTCGGCAAATTTTTTAAGACAGGCGTCGGCCCTTTGCAAGGCTTCTGGATGAAAGCTTTTAGACTGCTCCAGGCCTTGGCCAAGACGAACTACTTCTACTGTATCTGAA
>JBEBIK010000265.1:0-3562 GCA_040080445.1 Pseudobdellovibrio sp. | reverse complement strand
TCGGCTTCAGACCTACTCACGAGATGGGAAGAACTTAAAAGTTCGGCTCTAGGCGATGTGGAGCTTGAGCAAGGTGTAATTAAAATCGGTTGTCACACTGCTGTTGCTCAATATGTATTTAAAGAAATCATTCCAGTGTTTTTAAAAAAGTATCCTAAAATTCAAATTCAATTGGTGCATGGGCTTTCGCGCCATATGACCGAACAAGTCGTGAGTTCACAAATTGATGTAGCCTTTGCAGTGAACCCAGTAGAACACCCAGATTTAATTATAAAAGAAATATGTCAGGATGAAGTTTGCCTTTGGAAAGCCAAGGGCTGTTTAAATGATGATGTGCTTTTTGTAGATGCCAACCTATTACAGTCACAAAACATTTTATCAAAGCTACAAAAAAAAGGGCATGTATTTAGCCGAGTGATTGAATCGACCAGCTTAGAAGTAATTTCTAATATGGTGGCTAATCGTGCGGGATACGGAATTGTACCTTCGCGTGTGGTGAAACAATACGAAGAATCTAAACTTGAAAAAGTAAAAGATTCTCCGATGTTTAATGATCGTATCTGTTTGGTTTATAAAAATGAATTTCGCAAACTTAAGCGTGGCCAAATTTTTATCGAAGCCGTTAAAAAAAGTATCGCTTAAATCTTTTCTATCTGAATATTAAAAATTCCTATAGGGTGTGCCACATCAGGCATTTTTTTCAACTCAACAATCACTTCTTTCTGTTGATCAGCACTTAAACGTTTTAAAATTAAATCCTGAGAATTAAATTCATTGCCTGAAAAATACATCTGAGTGATGAGTTCAACATAACCTAATTTAGCCACCTTATAATGAATATGCGGAGGACGCATCCAATTGGTGTCAGCAGGGTAAGCTCCCGGAACTATGGTACGAAATCGATAAAAACCATTTTTATCGGTAATGGCCTTACCCCAGTATTGAAAATTAGGATCTAATTCAGCATCGTTAGGATCTGAGGGGTGGTTGTATTTACCGGTTTCGCAAGCTTGCCATATTTCAACCAATGCGCCAGCGACAGGGCGAGATTTTTGATCCGTCACAATACCTTCGATTATAACAATTTCGCCTCGAGCTGATGCTGTAGAGCCTGCTACATAGATAAGATCTGAGTTGGTATCGACTTGATCAACGATCGGGTAGAAAGGGCCTTTAGGTTGTGTAGGGGTGAGTGCCAATGCTTTTTCGATTGCTAAGATTGAAACCGCTGCAGTAGCGCCCATTTTAAGTAGATTACGTCTATTCATTTTTAGATTTCTCCATTTTGTTAAGTTAAGGAGAAATCTAAATTATTTTGTGACAAAAAAATAATTAATTAATAGGCTACTTTTGATTAAAAAAATTAATGATTAGCCTTGTCGTTGACGTTTATCAACAGCTAGGGCGGCTTCACGAATGACTTCGCTCATCGTTGGGTGTGAATGGAAGCTTCTTGCTAAGTCTTCACTAGAGCCCCCAAATTCCATAGCCACAATGATTTCGCCAAGCATTTCAGAAGAGCCAGCGGCTACGATATGACCACCAATGATGCGATCGGTAGCTTTATCAGTAATAATTTTAACAAAACCTTCGGTAGCGCCCTTAGCTTTTGCACGCGCATTTGCTGAAAACGGAAATTTACCAACGGCTATTTCAATACCCGCATTTTTAGCTTCAACTTCGGTCATGCCTACAGATGAAACTTCGGGGTGAGTGTAAATCACAGAAGGAACTGTGGCGTAGTTTACGTGCCCGTGACCAGTTGCCAAAATTTCTGCAACCGCAACGCCTTCTTCTTCGGCTTTATGCGCGAGCATTGGTCCGAAGGTCACATCTCCAACGGCAAAAATATTTGGAACACTAGTTTGGTGATGATCATTAATTTTAATACGACCACGTTCGTCTTTTTCGATATTAACGTTTTCTAAACCTAAACCATCTGTAAAAGGCTTACGACCAGTAGAAACTAAGACTACATCAGCTTGAATAGAAGATTTTTTACCATCAGCAAGAGTTTCATAATCGAGTTCAACACGTCCGCCCACAGAACGAGACGCTGTAACTTTTGTAGACGTCATAAATTCAACGCCTAAGTTTTTCTTCATAGAACGTTGTAGCACTGTAATGCAATCTTGATCCATCATCGCGCAGATTTTATCAGCGTATTCAATAACAGTTACTTTAGAACCTAATCTTGCCCATACCGAGCCCATTTCAAGTCCGATAACTCCGCCACCAACGACGATCATTTCTTTAGGAACATAATCTAATGCTAGTGCGCCAGTCGAAGATAAAATTTTCTTTTCATCAAATTTTAAAAATGGAAGTTCTACAGGAACAGAACCTGTAGCAATCATAATATTTTTAGCCTGAATTTCTACTTTTACGCCGTTAGCATCAGTTATTTCAATTGTAGTAGCATTAACGATTTTACCTAAGCCTTTAATGCCAGTGATTTTATTTTTTTTAAATAAAAATTCAATACCACCTGTAAGTTCGCCCACGATTTTGTTTTTACGACCCATCATTGTGGCTAAATCTAATTTTACAGACTCTAATTTAATTCCATGAGTAGAAAATTCATGCTTGGCTTCATGGTAAAGCTCAGAGCTTTGTAAAAGAGCTTTAGATGGAATGCAGCCTACGTTTAAGCAAGTGCCGCCAAGAGTTTTGTCTTTTTCGATAACGGCTACTTTAAAGCCTAATTGAGCTGCGCGAATAGCACCTGTGTAACCACCGGGACCCGCACCAATAACCACTAAATCATAAGAATCCATACTAACTCCGTTTTTCCTGTAATTTCATAACTAGTTTTCTAATTATAGATCGGGGAACCAATCCCGCGCTATGCGCCATCATGCTATTAACAAAACCATGAATAGCTACGGCTTTGTTATTCATTAAAGAAGTGTAGGAAAAATCCGCTACATCTTTTGATGTTGGAAGTTTCATAGTATCAAGCAAAGCTATGTCTTTCATGTTGGCGGCATCTTGAAAACCCGAGATCGTTGGTCCTGGGCATACAGCTGTTGTTGAAACTCCTGTGCCCTTGAGCTCTTCGTAAAGACCTTCAGTAAAACTAAGCACATAAGCTTTAGTGGCGTAATATACACTCATTAAAGGCCCAGGTTGAAATGCAGCAGTGCTTGCTACATTTAAAATCTTGCCATATTTTTTTTCAGTCATAAGAGGTAAAAATAATTTAGTAAGCTTAGTGAGAGTTAAAATATTGAGTAAGATCATCTCTTCAACTTTGCTTTTGTCTGCTGTTAAAAATAAACCGTAATCGCCAAAGCCTGCGTTATTAACTAGTATGTCGACGTTTAAATTATTTTTTTGAACTTTATTAAATAATTCTTCAGCAGAATTTTGTTTTGATATGTCGAGCGCTATCACTTGCGCCACCACAGAATAATTTTTTTCGATTTCTGCTTTTAAAGCTTCAAGTTTCTCTTCTGATCTGGCTACCAAAATAAGGTTATGATTATTTTTTGCAAACACATGAGCTAATTCAAAACCTATGCCCGAAGAAGCTCCTGTAATTAAAGTGTAATTCATATTA